>CAIOSS010001282.1 GCA_903860995.1 uncultured delta proteobacterium
AGCCCTCGTCGTCGCGGCAGCCGGGCGCGCAGGTGTTCGACCCGGCGACGCAGAACTGCCCCGCGGGGCAGGTGTCGGCCGCGGGGAGGCAGCGCACGCAGCGACCCGTCGCGACCTCGCACGCGGCCCCCTCGGCGCGGCCCGCGCAGTCCGCGTCGCGGGCGCACACGAAGGGCCCATCCCCTGGGGCGTCGGGCGCATCGGGCCCATCCGCCGGGGCGTCGGGCGCGTCGAAGGCGCCGCCGAGGTCGCTGCCGACGTCCGGGGCCACCGCCCCGTCGACCGGACCGCCGACGACGGAGGTCGCCTGGCCGCAGGCGAGGGAGAGCGCGACGAGGGCGGCGAGGAGGAGCGGTCGGTGGGGGCAGTGCACGTCGGCGATGCTATCGCCGGATGCGGGTCAGTGGGTGCAGCCCCCGACGCCGCAGCCGACGAAGCCTGCGGTGACGCAGTTGATGCTCTGGATCACACCCCCCACGCAGAGCCGCAGGACGTTGCCCTCGCAGGTGCCGCCGGCCGGCGAGGACGCCGGGTCGCACTCCGAGCCGGTGCCGCAGAACGAGTGCCCGCCGACCGTGCGGCAGGTGCTCCCGGGCACGAGGAAGCTGCAGTCGTTGGAGTGCAGCCGGCCGCCGCGGCACTGCTGGATGCGGGTGCCGTCGCAGCGGTCGACGTCGCCCGTGCACGCTGCCCCGCCGCCGACGCACGCGCTGGCGGTGGCGTCGCAGGTGGTGAGCGAGGTGTCGCAGTCGAGGGTGTGCACGTACGCGCCGCCGACGCAGCGCTGGAGCCGGCCGTTGAAGCAGCGCGCGGGCATCGCCTCGGTGCACGCGGCGGTCTCCGATGGCTGCGGGCGGCACCCGACGGCGCCCGCGGAGGAGAGGCACTCGGTGGTGCCGGTCACGTACTGGCACTCCTCAGAGATGATGAGCCCGTTGCGGCAGGTGGTGGCGGTCTCGTGGCCCGGCGCCGGGGTGCGGCAGCCGATCACCGGGGCCGCGCAGGTGCCGCCGGGCGAGGGCTCGACGGCGATCTTGAGGGAGTCGAGGAGGAAGCCGATGCAGCCGCCGTTGTTGGACAGAGCGGCGCTGAGGATGCTGCACGGACGCGACGTGATGAGCCCGCCCTCCCAGGTGCTCGGGCGGAACATCTGCTCGACCACCCGCTGCGGGGGCTCGTTGAGGCAGGTCGCGGCGCGCACCGCGAGGGCGGCCATCTGGGTCGAGCTGAAGCGGCAGAAGGTTCGCAGGTTGCGGCCCGCGTCGGGGCCGGTGTCGGTCAACACCGGTCGATCGGGGGTCGCGCCGTCGGGCGCCGGGCCGGCGTCGCCCGCGTCGATGGGCACCACCGGGCGATCGACCGGGACGACGTCGACGAGCGGGCCAAAGTCCGGCGGCGGCCCGTCGTTGGCGATGACGAGGTCGGGGAGGCTGCCGGTGTCGGAGAGCATGATGGTGCCGAGGTCGGGCGTCGTGAGGACGAGGCCGCCGTCGCCCGCGGGCGCGCCCGGGCGCACGTCGTCCGAACATCCAGCGAGCGCCCCGGCGACCACGAAGCCCGCCAGCCATCCGTTGCGAACGATCATCTGATCACTGTGGCAAGAGACCTCGCCGCCACGCAAGGACCGCGGTCATTCCTGCGCCGACGCAGCGCCGAGGCCCGGCGGTCGGAGCGATCGGCCTGCCGCCGCACTTTCCACGAATGGTGTGGCGCTACGTGCTGCGCCGCTCCGCAGGCGAGCTGCTCCTCGACGAAGAAGCGGCGGTCGTCGCCGCCGTGCTCGGTCTTCGCGGCGTGGCTCATCACCCGGAGGCGGAGGAAGTACGCGCCGGTATCGAGCGCGAGGCACACGACCGCCGGGGAGGAGAGGGTGAGCGAGCCCCGGGGCGCGGAAGGCCCCCCGCGAGCGAGGCGAAGCTCAGCCCGAGGGCGGCCCAGGCGCGGCCTCGCACCGGGCGCCGGGAGAGGAGGAGCCGCACGAAGCCGTCGACGCGCCCGGTCATCCCTGGCAGCGCGCCCTCGGAGACGGCCTTGGGGAGCGCGCCGTAGGGCACTTACGACGCGAAGTACCCGAAGGCCCACCACCAGATCGAGATGTCGCGCCCGCCCGGCGCCCCGTCACTCATCGAGCGCGTCCCCGGCGGGGGTCACGGGGTCGCGGTCGTCGCCGATCACCCGGCCGCCGTCGTCGAAGAAGCCCGCCGCGAGCACCGAGGCCGCGGGTCCCAGCAGCACGCGGCCGCGCGCCCCGGCGACGCGCTCGTCGAAGACCACGTACGCGGGCAGCAGGTCCGGCAGCGAGTGCGAGCGCAGCACCGCCGTGGGCGAGCGACCGGAGATCACGAGCATCGCGCGCTCGGGCCGGTCGGGGTCGGGCGCCGTGAAGACCACGCCCGTATCGGCCGACTCGAAGCGTCGCGCGCCGACGGTGATGGCGTCGGCGCCGAGGCCAACGGGGAGCCGGTCGGCCATGCGAGCGAGCAGGCGGTGGTCGCGCGGCGTGCCGATGAGCACCAGGGTGCGGCCCTCGCCCATGGCGTCGGTGTAGCTGTCGTCGCGCACGATGCTGTAGCGCAGCGGGACGCCCGCGCGGCGCGACCACACCCGCGCGGCGCGCTCGTAGAGCGGCAGCGCGCGGGCGTCGCCGGTGCCCACGACGAAGACCATCGGCGTGTCGAAGACCTCCCGGATGGGTCCGCCGCTCCGGACGGTCACCCGGGGGGCGAGCGACCAGCGGCCGCCCGACCTGCGCAGCGAGCTCGCGCGACCGAGGGGGAGCTCCACGGGCTCGCCGTCGACGTCGAGGCGCAGCGCCGTGACGCCCGGGCGCACGAGGCCCGCGGGGGGCGCGAGGGTCATCGCGGCGACGCCGTCGGTGCGGACGCGGCCGGTGCCGTCGGGGTTCACGGTGGCGTCGACGTCGCCCCAGCGGGCGGTGCGCGCGAAGCCGGCGTCGCCGATGGCGCCCGGCGCGGCGAGGGCGTCGACGGTGACCCAGGCGCTCTGGTTCCAGCGGATCTCCGGGGTGCGGAAGCGCACCCGCCGCGGCGCGGGGTCGCGCTGGTAGCGGAGGAAGTGCGGGATGATCCGCCCGTCGGCGTAGGTCTGCGACCACACGTTGTGCCCGAGCGGCGGCCACTCCACGAGGGCGTCGTAGCGGAGCGCGGCGTAGCGGTCGACGAGCACCTGCGAGTTGGCGGTGGGCCGGTCGAGCGTGCCGTGGACCAGGTACATCGGGAGGTGCAGCCCGTTCTCGGCGTAGCTCGCGTTGGAGCGCAGCTCCATCAGGAACACCTCCCACGGGCGCCGCACGGTGCGCGTGTCGCTGCGCACGAAATAGCTGTGATACCCGCACAGCGGCGCGATCGCGGCGAAGCGGTCGGGGTGGTGGAAGGCCACCCCCGCCGCCCCGATGCCGCCCATCGAGAGCCCCGTGAGGTACACCCGGTCGGGGTCGACGTCGTAGCCCGCGGCGACGGCGTCGAGCGCGGCCATCACGTCGACCTCGCCCTGTTGACGGTAGCCCGCGTCGCCGTAGCCATAGGGCGCCAGCAGGAGCGCGCCCGTGTCGGGCATCGGCGGGAGGTGACGCTCGGCGCGGGTGCGATCCTCGGCCTCGTCGTACTGACCGACGAGCACCGGGAGCATGCGGTGCGCGCCGCCGTGGAGGCCGTGCAGCCCGACGACGACGGGCATGCGCTGGCCCGGGCGGTACCGCGGCGGGACGTAGACCGAGAACTCCTGGAGGGTGCCGTCGAGGGGCGAGCGCCACGCGCGGTGAAGCGCGCCGGTGAGCCCGGCGTAGGGGTCGCGGCCCGCGCGCAGGGGGCCGAGCAGCGCGGCGAGGGTGGCGGCCTCCGCGCGGAGGTAGGCGAGGTCGGGGTCGGCCGAGGCGACGAGGCGCGCGAGGCGCAGCGCGGTGGCCTCCACGGAGAAGATGGCGCCGGAGGAGAGCGTCGCGGTGGCCCGCACCGGCGGCAGCGGCCAGGGGGAGGGGAGGGTGCCGAAGGCGGGGTCCAGGGGCCCCAGCACGGCGGCGGCGTCGAGCAGGGCGGCGCGGACGGCCGGGTCGACGGAGACGCGCGCGGTGCGGGCGGCGTCTCCGACGCGCAGGGTCGCGGTGCGCCCGCCGTCGGGGGGGAGCATCGCCGAGAGGTCGAGCGGCTGCGCCGAGGCGCCGGCGAAGGAGAGCGCGGCGTCGATGGGCGCGGCGTCGGGGGCGCGGAGGGAGACCGGGCGGGTGAGGCTTGCGGGGACGGCCGTGCCGCCAGGGAACGAGAGGCTCGCGTCGAGGCGGATGCCGTCGGGGGTCGGGGTGCGTGCGAAGACGGCGTGGAGGCTGCGGTCGGCGAGGGCCTCGCAGGCCGCGGGGTCGACCGCGGGGAGCGAGAGGGCGACGGTGGGATCGGGGCGGAAATCGGGGCCCGTGAAGCGCACGAAGAGGTCGAGGTCGGCGCGCGAGGCCACGGTGAAGGTGAGGGTGTGGGGGCCTGCCGCGAGGGGGACGCGGACCATGTCATCGTCCTCGCGCGAGCGCCGCGGGAGGGCGCGGCGGTACACCTCGCGGCCGTCGACGTGCACGGCCACCGCGTCGTCGCTGCCGACGAAGAGCCACCGGTCGCCCGCCGTCGCGGCCTCGGCGCGGAGGGTCGCGTGCGCCGAGCGCGGGCCCCGACCGCCCACCATCCGGCCGAGGTCGAGGGAGGCCTCGTCGCTCGATGCGGGGCGCCAGCCGGGG
>CAIOSS010001283.1 GCA_903860995.1 uncultured delta proteobacterium
CCTCGCGGCCCTCAAGCCCCCCGCCCTGCGCCGCGCCGAGGACGACTACCTCCGCCCGCTGCGCGCCGAGGTGCACATCGACGACGCCGTGCTCCGCGGCGACGACGGCAGGCCCATCCACGCCCACACGGCCCTCAACTGCGCCTCGCTGCCGCTCAACCTCGCGGACATCATGCGGGTCTTCCCGAGGGCCGAGGCCGGGCAGATGCACGTTCACGCCGGCGATGTGAGCGCCGCCGAGATGGCGCGGGCCTTCCCTGGCCTGATGACCGGCCGCTCGGTCAACCACCTCCTCGCCAACGCGTACGACGGCCCCGCGACCTCGATGGAGGTCTCCTGCCTCGACGGCGACGAGATGACCCCGGTGATCGACGGCGAGCTCTTCTACCGCATCACCGCGCTGCGCATCACGATGGGCCCGATGTTCCGGATGGTGTCGCCGTAGCGGCGCGGGCGCGGAGCGTCTGAAAACAGGGGAATGGTGCTGGCCCGGCGCAGGGCGGTGGAGAAGCCCCGCGCGCGCACCCCGGGGAGTGTGATACCCGGTCGGGTATGCGTCTGCTCCGACTGCGCTCGTTCGCCGCCACGGCCACCCTGGCCGCCACCCTGTTTGCGCCCACGGCGCACGCCATCTGGCCCCCGACCGCCGACATGAGCGCGGAGGACCTCTCGCGCTCAGAGAACTGGCCCAACGACCCCGGCTACGCCTACACCGAGCGCGGTGGGGGCCAGTGGTACTGGTGGAGCTGGGTGCCGCAGGTGACCCGCGCGGTCGCCGGGTTTCGCGCCCAGGAGATCGCGCTCGGCGCGGGCAACAGCGTCGACCGCGCCTGGGGCATCTCCATCGGCGACCCCCGGGTGATGATCGCGGTGCTCGACTCGGGCATCAACTGGGAGAACGACGACCTCATCAACAAGGTCGCGCTCAACACCGCCGAGCTCCCGATGCCGATGGGCGCCACCACCCACGACGCCAACGGCGACGGCGTCGTCACGGTGGCCGACTACCTCCAGGACACCCGCATCACCTGCGGCGTCGCGGGCATGCCGCGCGACCAGTTCGCGTGCCGGGGCGCCGACGGGATGCCCAACGACCCCAACGGCAACGGCGTGCTCGACGGCGGCGACCTCATCCGCACCTTCTCCGACCGCACCGACGCCGACAACAACGGCTACGTCGACGACATCGCCGGCTGGGACTTCTTCCACGACGACAACGACCCCGCGGACGACACCCGCTTCGGCCACGGCACCGGCGAGGCGCGGGACTCCACCGCGGAGGCCAACAACGGCCGCGGCGGCGCCGGCGGCTGTCCGCGCTGCCTGTTCATCCCCACCCGCGTGGGCGACAGCTTCATCACCGACGTCACCGACTTCGGCCAGGGCGTGGTGTACGCCGTCGACCGCGGCGCGAGCGTGGTGCAGGAGGCCCTGGGCACGCTCAACCAGTCGCGCTTCGCGCAGGCCGCGATCGACTACGCGTACAGCCACAACGTCGTCATCATCGCGAGCGCGGCCGACGAGAACTCCAGGCATCACAACATGCCCGGCACGGCCAACCACACGGTCTACACGCACGCGATCCGGTACGACTCGGAGAACGTCAACAGCGCGACGACCTTCCTCAACTTCAACAACTGCACCAACTACGGCGCGCAGCTGGTGCTCTCCGTGGGCGCGGTCAGCTGCTCCTCCGCCGCCGTCGGCCTGAGCTCCGGCATGGCCGGGCTCATCTACTCCGCCGCGCTCTCGCGCAACCTCTCGCCGGCCCTGAGCGCCGAGGAGGTCAAGCAGCTCCTCACGATGACCACCGACGACGTCAACGTGCCGGAGAGCCAGCCCACCCACCCGATGTTCGACCGCACGAAGTACCCGTCGCTGCCGGGCTGGGACCAGCGCTTCGGCTACGGCCGCACCAACGCCCGCCGCTCGCTGGAGTGGGTGCGCGACGGCAAGATCCCCCCGGAGGTCGACATCACCTCGCCGCGGTGGTTCACGGTCTTCGACCCCGACCGCCCGGCCCAGCAGACGCTGCGCATCGAGGGCCGCATCGCCGCCCGCCGCGCGCCCCGCTTTGATTACACCGTCGAGTACGCGCCCGGCGTCGAGCCCGCGGACACCGCCTGGGTGATGGCGCGCCGGGAGACCAACGTCACCGCCGCGGTCACCGACCGCCTGGCCGAGATCGACCTCCGCACGCTCAACATCAACAACCCCGGCGAGGCGGAGAACCGCTTCACCCTCACCGTGCGCATCCGCGTCACGGCGCACTACGACGCGCCGGTGGGCGACGTGCCCGGCGAGGTGCGCCGCGCCTTCTACGTGCACCGCGACCCGACGGTGATGCCCGGCTTCCCGATCGACCTCGGCAGCGGCGGCGAGAGCTCGCCGCACCTCGTCGACCTCAACGGCGACGGCTCGCGCGAGATCATCGTCGCCACGTCCGACGGCGAGGTGCACGCCTTCCGCGCCGACGGCACCGACCTCCCGGGCTGGCCGGCCTTCACCGGCCGGGCGCAGGGCTACGACCCCGCGCGGCTGCCGAGCTACCTCGGGACCCGCGCCTTCCGGGCCGTCGCCGGTGGACGGCCCGCGGTCGACCCCACGGTGGTGCGCGAGGCCGTGATGGCCACGCCCGCCATCGGCGACCTCGACGGCGACATGCGCCCCGAGGTGGTGGTCGGCACCTACGCGGGGACGATCCATGTGTTCCGCGCCGACGGCACGCCGTACGGCCGGGGCTTCCCCTACACGCTCCCCGACGTGCCGAGCTCTGCGACCTCGCCGCGGGCCATCCAGGCGCGCGGGATGTTCGGCGACCCGGTGCTGGCCGACCTCGACGGCGACATGCGCCCGGAGATCGTCTTCGGGGCCTTTGATGGCAAGGTGTACGCGCTCGACGCCATGACCGGCATGGTCAAGTCGGGCTTCCCGGTGGTGGTGACCTTCCCCGAGGCCGGCACCGGCCGCAACCGCGTCTTCGGCAGCGTGGGCATCGGCGACATGGACGGCGACCGCCGCCCGGACATCGTCTCGGTGTCGAGCGAGGGCCTCAACGGCGACAACAACCTCGGGGCCGTCTACGTGATCTACGGCGACGGCAACAACCACGCGGGCGGCGCCTTCCACCCCAACTGGCCCATCCCCTACCTGTCGTTCAACTTCTTCCCGCTGGTGGGTGAAGGCGTCTCGTCGTCGCCCGCCATCGCCGACCTCGACGGCGACGGCCGCGACGAGCTCGCCCTCGTCGGCACCGGCAACGCGGTGGTCACCCTCGCGCGCGGCATCCAGCCACCGCACGTCGCCCGACCGTCGCCGCAGAGCCTCGCCGCCGTCGTCCCGGTGCGCAGCGCGATGCGCGGCCGGCTCACCAACGTCGAGACCTCGCAGGTGTCGTTCATCCCGGCGTTCTCGCTGGGATCCTTCGGCGACATGACCAACGACGGCGTGCCCGACTACGTCATCACCGGCGCGAGCCTCAACCTCGCGATCAACCTCGCGGGCGGCGGCCGCGCCTTCCCCATCGAGCACCTCGCGGCGGCCTTCAACGGCCGCGACGGCAACTCGCTCCCGGGCTTTCCCCGGCTGATCGAGGACTACACGTTCTTCTTCAACCCCTCGATCGCGGACGTGGGCGGCGACGCCTATCCCGAGGTGATCATCGGCACCGGCGGCTACTATCTCCACGCCTTCGACGGCTGCGGCCGCGAGCCGGAGACCTGGCCCAAGTTCACCGGCCAGTGGATCATCGCCAACCCCGCCGTCGGCGACCTCCGCGGGATGGGCCAGCAGCAGCTCGTGTCGGGCACCCGCTCGGGCTTCCTCTGGGCGTGGACCACCCCGACGCAGGCCGCGACCGCCAGCGTGCAGTGGCCCACCCACCGCCACGACCAGGCCAATACGGGCAACTGGGGCACCGCGCTCAACCAGGGCGTGCGCCGCGTGCCCAACCTCGCGGCGCTCGAGTGCCAGCTGCCCCCCGAGCCCGACGCCGGGACCCCCCTCGTAGACGCCGGCGCCGTGAGCGACGCCGCCGTGGTCGCCGACGCGGGCGCCCCCGCCGCCGGCGGCCCCACCGTCGAGGGCGACGGCTGCGGCTGCCGCACCGCCCCGGCC
>CAIOSS010001284.1 GCA_903860995.1 uncultured delta proteobacterium
GACCTGCCCGCGGTGCTCGGCCGCTGTCCGCGACTCCAATCGCTGCGGCTCGAACGCTGCGGGCTCGCCACCTTCCCCGCGGATCCCGTGGGGTTCTCCCATCTCTCCCTGCTGACCCTTTCAGAGAACCCGCTGCGGCAGCTTCCGGAGTCCTTCGGTCGGCTCTCCACGCTCGGGATCCTCGACCTCGACCTGACCCCCCTCTCGTCGCTCCCCAACAGCTTCGGCGCGCTGCACCACCTCACGGACCTCACCCTGGCCCACACCGAGCTCACCGCGCTTCCCGAGAGCTTCGGTGCCCTCGAGCGCCTGCGCAAACTCCACCTCGAGCACTCCCGCCTCGCGACGCTCCCCGCGTCCTTCGGCAGCCTCTGCGCGCTCACGTACCTCGACGTCTCGTACACCGCGCTCACGTCGCTCCCCGAGTCCCTCGGCGACCTGCCGCACCTCACCACCCTCGACGTCTCCCACACACCGCTCGGCGCGCTCCCCGCGTTGCTCGCGCGCCTCCCGGCCCTCGCCGCGCTCACCGCCGACGCCTGCGGTCTGCAGGCGTTTCCGGAGGTCATCACGCGACTCGCGTGCCTCGAATACGCCGGCGTGGAGAGCAATCAAATCAAACATCTCCCCGATGACCTCGCGCACTGGGAGGGCGTGCGTCACCTCTCGCTCGCCGAGAATCCGCTCACGACGATCCCCGCCTGGATCTTCGCCATGCCCAAGCTCCAGGTCCTCGACCTCCGGGGCACGGCAATCACGGCGCTGCCCGCCGTCGCGCTCGCCCCGACACTCAGGGGCCTCGACCTGTGCCACACGCCGTTGACCACGCTTCCGCCGTGGCTCGCGGACGCGACGCCCCGCCTCCAGCACCTGCGCCTCAGCCCCGGCCTCGCGCTCGACGCCCCCGGCGCCGCGGTGCTCGAGCGCCTGCACGCTCGCGGCGTCGTCCGCTGACCCTCACACCTCTGAATCCAGCACGGTTTCTCGACCCAACCACCACTCCGGAGATTCCCCCATCATGGCCCAGTCAACCGTCACCGCTGCTTCCACGACCGGCACCTACGGTCCCACCGTCGACGCCCCCGGACTCACGCAACTGCTCACGCACGTGCTCGAGGCCAACACCCACGCCGGGCGCTTCGGCGAGCTCCCCACGCCGGTCTGCATCTGGGGGCCGCACGGCATCGGCAAGACCGCCCTCGTCCGCTCCTGGGCGCGCGAGCGCGGCTGGGGCTTCGTCGAGATCGCCCCTGCGCAGATCGAAGAGCTCGGCGACCTCCACGGCCTGCCCACGCGCCTCGACGCCGGCACCGGGGCCGCACGCGACGGTCGCACGGGCTTCCTGCCACCGGAGTGGGTGCCCCAGCAGCCCGGTCCCGGCATCCTGCTGCTCGACGACCTCAACCGCGCCGACGAGCGCGTGCTCCGCGCGCTCATGCAGCTGCTGCAGAACCATCGGCTGTACTCCTGGGCGCTGCCCGACGGCTGGCAGATCGTCTGCACGGCCAACCCCGAGTCCGGCGACTACAACATCACCACGATGGACGACGCGCTGCTCACGCGCATGCTCCACGTGACGCTCGCCTTCGACGCCGGCGCCTGGGCGCGCTGGGCACGCGCGGCCCACATCGATCCGCGCTGCGTGGAGTTCGTCACCACGTACCCCGAGGCCGCCCTCGGACGCCGCACCACGCCTCGCACGCTCGTGCAGTTCTTCCGTCAGGTCGCGCCGATCGCGGACCTCGACGCCGACAGCCCGCGCGTGATGCAGCTCGCGCAGGCCACCCTCGACGCGGCCACCGCGGCGTCGTTCGCGCAGTTCGTCAGCTCCGAACTGCGCGAACTGCCCCACGCCCGCGCCCTCCTCGAGGCGAGCACCGCCACCGAGTCGGTGAACCTCCTGCTCGCGGCGGCGACTGATCGCCACGATCCGTCCCGTCAGCGCATCGACCGTCTGGGCACCGTGATCGCCCGCCTCGAGGCCGCCGTCGAGGTCGACGGGTACACCCCCGGGCCGCGGCACGGCGCCAATCTCACGGCGATCCTGGCGTGCAAGCAGGTGCCGCGGGACCTCGCCATGCGGCTCCATCGCACGCTCGCGCGGCACAACCTCGGGTCCCTGGTGCGCGACCGCTCCGTCGCCCGTCGGCTCATCGCGGACGTGCCCTTCTGATGGCCACGCCCATCTCCGAGGCGCAGTGCCTCGACCTGCTCGCCGACGCCGCCTGGGAGCTCGCGCGCGCGCTCCCCTTCCACGGACACGTTCTCGCCGCGCTCGACCGCGTCGTCGATCGTCGCCTTCCCACCGCGGCGGTCGGCCCCGGCCCCGGCGGCCGCCCGGTGCTCTACCTGAACCCCGAGTTCTTCGTTCGGTCGCTCTCGCACGCGGAGCACCGCGTCGCGCTCCTCGAACACGAGGTGCTCCATCTCGTGTTCGGTCACCTCCGCATCGATGCGGCGACGATGCCCGATGCGAAGCGCCGTAACCTCGCCGCCGACCTGGTGGTGAACCAGTACGTCACGCACGCGCTTCCCCGCGGCGCCGTGACGCTCACGACCATCCCGGGCATGCCGCGCGATGAGACCTGCGAGGCGTACTACCGTCTCCTCGTCGAACGAACCGATCGCTCGCTCCGCCTCGTCCCCTCGGATGCGGGCACCGGCTCGCACGATCGCTGGCGGGCCGGGAAGGGCGACTCCGTGGACCTCCCCGGGAACTTCATCGCGGCCGTCGAGGCGATCACCGCGGAGGCCCTCGCGCGCGCCGAGCGCGACGGCAGCCTGCAGGCACTCTCCGAACCGCTGCGCGCCGCCCTCCTGCGGGGGCGCCCGGCCCGCGCCGCCGACCCGACGTGGAAGCGCGCGTTGCGTCTCTTCTGCGACCGCGCGGTGGGCGCGACCGTGCGACCGAGCCTGCGCCGCGAGAGCCGCCGGTACGGATCCGATCGGGCGCGCTGGGACGGCCCCATCGTCCCGGGGTTGCGGCGCGGAAAGAAGCCCGCCCTGGCGGTGGTCATCGACACCTCGGGGTCGATCTCGCAGCTGACCCTCACGGTGTTCTTCGAGCAGGTGGCGCGCATCGCGGCGGCCGGCGCGGTGGTGCATGTGATCGAGTGCGACGACCGCATCCGCCGGGTCTATCCGTGGAGGGGCATCGTCCCGCCGACGGTCCACGGTCGCGGCGGAACCCGCTTCGACCCGGTGTTTCAATGGATGCGCGAGGACGGCCGCGCGCTCCATCTCACGGGCTGCGTGTACCTGACCGACGGCCTCGCGCCGCGGCCCACGGTGCGCCCGCCCTGTCCGGTGCTCTGGGTCATCACGCCGGGCGGATCGACCGCCTCGACGGCGTTCGGTCCCAGCGTGCCGATGCCGCCGTGATCGCCACTCCACCGACGCCGACACCCCACCGCAAAGGACACTCCCCCAATGGTCATCACCCCGCCGCCGATGCGCGATCCCGGGTCTTCTCCGTTCGAGCACTTCAACGCCGCCCGCTGGCTGCGGGAGGTCGGTGATTCCCCCGGCGACGTCGCGCAGGCCCTCGAGTTCGCGCACCTGTTCGACATCGACCGCGTCGCCGAGGCGCTGCTCTTCGAACTGGTCACCGATCTCGTCGGCACGTTTCCCGAGCGGCGCCCTTCGGGGCGGCTGCCGTGGCGACTTCCGCAGTGGCAGACCCATCCCCGGTTGAGCCGGTTCTTCCCGACGCACCTCGCGGTCGCGCTCGGGCTCGCCGCCCGCTCCGAAAGCGCCTCCGCGCGGCGCATCCGCTGTCTGCGCGACCTCGCGATCCCCAGCTGCAAGCACTGGTGGATCACCGACTCGCTCGAACACTTCGGCAACCTCGCGCGGATTCAGACCCTGTCGCCGTGGCACCCCGAGGCGCGGCTGCCCGCGCGCTTTCTCTGCCTACCACAGGTCGATCGACTGGTGTTCTGCAATGCCCACTTCGGTGACGCGCGTCTCGCCGCGTGTACCTGGAACCTCCCCCGCCTGCTCTCCCTCAACCTCTCCTTCAACAACCTGACGCGCGTCCCCCCGGCGATCGCGGGCCTCGCGTCCCTGCAGCAACTCAACCTGGTGGGCAATCCGCTGACGGAGGTTCCGGAGGGGCTCGCGGATCTGCCCGACCTGCAGTTGCTCGACCTGCGGGCGACAAAGGTACGCGCGCTGCCCGCGCGCCTCGCCGCGCGCGCCGGGATCGAGGTGCGTCTGGGGTGACGACAGCGGGCGTCGCGCCCGGCGGGCGGGGAGGAACTGGGGCCGGACCTCCGGACGGCGCGCTGACGTGGACGCCTACGCTACGATCGGGGCACTTCGGCGCCTGCCCCAATGATGATCACGTCGATGTCGTTCATCGGCCCACCCTCCTTCACTTCTTCCCTGTCACCGGCTTCTTCGACCGGTACTTCTCCCACAGCCATTCCGCGAGCTCCGCGAACTCCTCCCGCAAGGCCGCCGGCTCGATCACCGTCACGTGGTCCCGCCACGACGCCACCCAGGCGCTCACCTCGTGCGACCCGCGGCACGTGAACTTCAGCGCCACCCCGCCTCCGCGCAGCGCCCGCAGCCGCTGCGTCGGATGCCATGTCCGCTCGTGGATGAACGGCGCGACCTCCGCGTCGAAGCGCAACTCGTACGTGGTCTGTGGTCCCCCCGAAAACACTCCAAACGCAGCGTGTTCCAGCCGCGCCGGATCGAAGTCCGCCGGCGGCTCGGCGCGCGTGTCGAGCACCTGAAGGTCTTCCAATCGCTGGAGGTTCAGCGTCGCCACGGCGCCGTGTTTTGGCACGTGGCCCATCAGATACACGGCCCCCTGATGCACGAAGAGCCGTAGCGGCAGCAGCTTGAATGTCTTCGCTGCGACCGCCCCGGGCGTTCGGTACCGCACGTCGCACAACCGATGTTCGGTGATCGCCTGCACCAGCACCCAGATCACGTCCGGCGGCGCCTTCTGATACGCGAACTTGTCGTACGAGTAGAAGCACGCCTCGATGGCCGAGAGCTGGTCGTGCCCGGACCTCCCCACGGCCTTCTCGATCTTCAGTGCGAGGTCCTCCAGCGTCGCGAACAGCGACGACGTGTTGTGCAGCGCGCTGCCCTGGCCCATCGCCACGCGCAGCGCGAGGTAGTGGCTCGCATCGAGCAGCCCGGAGAGTTCCCCCAACCGATCCTTGACCGAGAGTCGCCAACGCTTGCGCTTGCCGTCGGTCTCCTCCGACAGCGGGAGCCCGGCGTCTCGCAATGCGTCGAGATCCCGCCGAATGGTCCGAACCGTCGCTCCCTGCTGCTCGGCGAGCTCATAGAGATCGACCCCGTCCCGGCGATCGAGGGCGCGGAGGATGGCGAGGATTCTCCCGAGCTGGGCGTTGCGGGGCGCGGCGGAGACCTGGTGTGACCTCATCTGTCACACCTTACTGCTATCCCGTTCTTGCCGGTGAAAATTTCCACAAACCACTGAAGGAGTCGCGAAATCATGTCCAGACGCAGACAGTCCGTTTCTCCCCTGGGTCCCGGCGAGAACCCCTTCGCCGATCTCGCGCTCCGCTACGCGCACGACCTTCTGGCGGCGGTGGATCTCAAGAAGCTCGAGATCGGCATCGTCCAGCGCATCCTGCGCTGCGACCTGATGGACGAGATCGGCCCTGCGGAGACCACCTTCGCGCGCCTCGCGCGGCGCGAGCCGGAGGCCGCTCCCCGCACCGATCTCCGGAAGCGACTCACGGCCTGGAAGCTCCACCCCCCGGAGCCGGTGCCGCCGCGCACGCCCGTCAGCGGGTTTGTCGGAGCCAACCTCGCGCTGATCGGCAAGCTGTTCGGCTTCGACGAAACCGATCGCGAACTCTTCGAGTTCGTCATCGTGATGCGCGGCTGCTCGGTGCTCAAAGAGCTCGTCGAGGCCTTCGGTCACGTCTCCCTCGCGGCCGCCGCATCCCTCGTCGCGGCCGCCACGTCGATGCGCGCCCCCGTCGTGCTGCAGGCGCTGAGGCGTGGCAGGGCGGCCCGCAGCGGTCTCCTCAAGGTCTGCGACAGCGAGTCGAGAGACTTCGCCGACCGTCTCGAACTCAAGGAGGGCGTGCTCGACCTCGTGCTCACGCCGGGCCTCGACCGCGACACGATCCTCTCGCGGTTTCTCCCCGCGTCGCCTCCGAGCACGCTCGCGTGGAGCGACTTCGCGGCCATCCGGGAGGGCGCCGACATCGCGCGTGACCTTCTCGCGGGCGCGCTTCGCTCCCACCGCACCGGCGTGAACATCCTCCTCTACGGCGCGACCGGGACGGGCAAGACCGAGCTCGCCCGCCTCCTGGCCACGGAGCTCGGGACGAGCGTCCACGTCGCCGGAACGGCGGACGAACAGGGTGACTCGCCGAACGCCCACGAGCGCCTTTCCTCGCTCGTGCTCGGGCAGCGCCTCCTGGAAAGCAGTAACGCCCTCCTGCTCTTTGACGAACTCGAAGACCTCTTCACGTGGGAGGCTCAAAGCCTCTTCGGCGGGCGTCCGCACGCGACCGGGCGGATGTCCAAGGCGTGGTTCAACCAGTTGCTGGAGGCCAACCCGGTCCCGACGCTGTGGATCTCGAACAACGTCGACGGCGTCGATCCGGCGTTTCTGCGGCGCTTCGCGTTCGCCGTGGAGTTTCGCGCGCCCGGGCCACGGCAGCGCGCGCGGATGCTCGAGCGGCACCTCGAGACGAGCGACGCCCTCTCGCCGACGGACGTCGACGCGATCGCGGCGAGGTACGCGGTCCCGGCGGCGACGCTGGGCGGTGCGGTGTCGGCGGCGCGTCTCGTTGCACCCGATGGCCGGGCCGACCGCCGGGGCGTCGAGCGCATGCTCGCGCCCATGGAGAGGCTCGTGAATGGCGGAGACGCCGGGCGGGCGATGGCGTTCGACGCGACCTCGTATCGCATCGACGCGCTCCAGAGCCCCGTCGATCTCGTGGCGCTCGCGGATCGTCTCGCGCCGTGGCGACCCGGCGAGGGGCTGGGCATCACGCTCTGCCTCCACGGCCCACCGGGGACGGGGAAGACGGAGTTCGTGAAGTACCTCGCGCATCGCATGGGGCGGCGGGTGATCCACCGTCGCGTCTCCGACCTGCAGAGCAAGTGGGTGGGCGAGACGGAGAAGGCCATCGCGGCGGCGTTTCGCGAGGCAGAAGAGGAGGGCGCGGTGCTGCTCTTCGACGAGGCGGACTCGTTCCTGCGCGATCGAAGGGGCGCGACCCACTCGTGGGAGGCGACGCAGGTCAACGAGTTCCTGCAGCGATTGGAGTGCTTCCGCGGCGTCGTGGCCTGCACGACGAACCTGATCAACGACCTCGACGAGGCCGCGCTGCGGCGGTTCGTGTTCAAGATCCCCTTCGGCTTCCTCGGCGCCGAGCAGGCGGCGACGTTGTTCGAGAGCGTCTTCGCGGTTCATCTCGGTCGCGCGCTGACCGCGGCGGAGGTGAGCGAGGTGACGGCATCGCTCTCGAGAATCGGCCAACTCGCACCGGGCGACTTCGCCGCGGTGGGGCGGAGGTTCGCGGCGCTCGGCCCGCGGGTGACCGTCGCCGAGTGCCTCGCGGAGTTGAGCGTCGAGGTGCGCGCGAAGAGCCGGACGTCGAGCGGTCCCGTCGGATTCTCGGCGCGTCGAGCGGTCGCGTAGGAGCAGAGCGCGAAACGCTGTGGATGGACCGCTCGGCCCCGCTCGACGCCGACGGCCAGGCAGTCCGCAACGCCCTGCGGAAGCGCGGAGTTTGACCCCCATCAACCGATCACCCTCTCCCCCTTGAAGGCCACTTCCATGAACGACTCCGAACCGACTTTCAATGACGATGATGGCTCCACGGATCGCTCCCCGAACACCTGGGCGGCCTGCCTGGCGCAGGCCGAGGGGTACACGGCGCCCGCGCCCGCGCTGCGCCCGGCGCACGCGACGCCTGCCGACGATCATTGCCGGAGCGACCTCGCGACGCTGCTCGCCGAGGGGGGCTCCGCGGCGGCCCGCGATCGGGCGGTCGCGCACGCGGTGGGTCTGCGCGATCTCGCCCGGGCTCGCTGGAGTTTCGGGGTGCTGCTCGAGACCGGAGCACACGTTGGTGACGCGGCGCACGACTGGGCGCGGGCGTGGTTTGAGGTTCACCTGCTGCGCGTCGCACTGCACGACGTGGACGGCGAACTCGACCTGCAGCGCGCCCTCGCCGCGGCCTCGACGTCGAGGGGCTGCAATGGGTATCAGAGGAAGAACGCAGAGCCGAAGGTTCGCGTCGGGCTCGAAGTGCGCGCGATGCACGACATGCAGTCGGTCTATGCCGCGGCGTGCAACGCGCTGCTGGCGCGAATCACCGAGGTCGAGCGGGTGGCCCGGGAGATGTGGTCGCACCGCGACGCCCTGACGGCCGGGGACGAGGATGCGCTCTACGGGACGAGCAACTCGATCGGCGTGGTCGGAGCGATCACGCGAGCGTGGATCCGGCAGCACGGCCGACCGGCGCTTCCCGAGATCGGGGAACTCGAAGACCCGGAGAACGAGGAGGAGAACCCGTACCTGCGGTCCTACGAGGACGTACCCGTGGAGACGGAGGTCGAACGGGAGGTCGAGGCGCTACTTGGCATTGCGGAGGCGCGACTGGTGCTTCGACACGCGCGGAGCATGGGAGGCTTCCTCGAAGTGCTGGCCCGGTGGGCGGCGACGGAGGGGTGTCTCCGAGAGATGGAACCGGAGTTCTTCGTGCGCTCCCTGCGGCGCGCATGGGACTTCGTGGACCGTCAGCGATATGCACTGGAGGGACTGGCCGCTGCCGCCGGAGACCAGGGCGTGGTGCATGGGTCGTTCGGGGGACTGCTCGCATGGGCCGAACGCCAGGGGATGGTGGACAAAGAGCTAAGCGCGGCGCTGGCCCGCGGGGCGATCATGCCGCTGAACTACGCGGGCACGTAAGCAGAACTCCACACGACAGCGGAGAAAGATCAACCGGTCGGGACGGCGACCTCGTGGGCACTACTGCGCGCAGGCACTACCGGGATTGGTGCTGCCAAGCCATCATCCCGCTGGTGGGTGCAAAAAAATGCCGGAGCGACCCGGTGCGCGATCCCTTTGGGGGGGGGAGGAGGAATCGCGCGAGGCCGCCCCGGCGGCCGATACCAACCACGGTCAGAGGCGCGCGGTCAAGCGTGAAAATGGTAGATCATCTTCGCACTTCACGTCCGCAAACAACCCCACCAGCCAACGCTCAAGAAGCTCCGGTTTGGTGACGTCCAACCATCCCTGTCAACGTCGGTTGGATGAGCGCGTCCACGCCTCGTCATGAGTTGCCTCGGTCGAGTAGCTTCTTGGTCGAGACGTGAGGGGTGTTCTTGAAGCGCGTGCGCTTCGGGACGGGCTTCTTCGGCCCACGCTTCGCCTTCTTTATCGTTGCTAATGGGATGTGCCGGACGATCTCGACGAGGAGGGCTGCGAGCTCGGCCACGGGCATGCGGCGAAACGGCTCCCAGTCCTTGTCCTCCATCAGCGTATCGAGGCCGCCCACGTCGGCGCGGGCCTGATGAACATGGTAGCCCGAGACCTGCTCCTGCACGACCGTCTCGCCGTGCACCGCGCGCAGCGCCCCCTGCACCACCGACAGCGTGTTGTACGCCATCACGCCGACGCAGAATCCCAGCAGCGCCGCGCGCGGATAGCCCAGCGTGTCGATCTCCGACTCCAGCCACGACGCCATGTGACCGAAAGCGGTCTCGATCCGCCAGCGCGCCGCGTACGCCCGCGCGACCGCCGTCGCACTCGCCCGCTCGGCGGGAATGGTCGTGATGAGGTGCAGCTCCGTATCGCCGTCCCGTGTCGGGGTGTCGAGCACGAGCGTGATCCGGCGTGCCGGGAGCTTCGCCCCGTCGGCGCCCTCGACCACGATCGCCTGTTCGAAGACCTCGCCCTTCGGAATCCGGCCCTGCGCGATGCGCGCTCCGGCCGGGCTCCACGGCAGGTGGGCGTGCTCTCGAATGACGCTCACGGCGTGACGCGCGGCGATGCCGAACAGGATCGGCGTCGTGCAGAAGTTCCGGTCGCCCATCAGGCAGTCGCCGGCCTCGACGTGGGCGAGCAGGTCGGCCGTGAGGCTGCGCTCCTGGGCGTGGCCGTCCTCGCAGGGGATGGCCGCGGTGACGAGCATGACGTCGGGCTCCAGGATGGACAGACAGAGGCCGGGGAGCGGCCCGGCGGCGCACCCCCAGAGCACGCTGCTCCGACGCTCGGTGTGGGCCAGGTGTGCGCCGTCGACGATCTTGAGGCGATAGCCTGGAAGGACCGGCGTCCGCTTGCCGCCCGTCGCCTCGATCAGCGCGCGGGCCTTGCGGGCGGAGTGCGCGACGAGCGTGGCCGCGATGGGCGTCTCGGTGGCGTTGAGCTTGTTGTAGAAGGCCGTGCGGGTGACCGGGAGCGCCTCGCCGAGGGCGAGGATCCCGGCGTTGACCGAGGGCACCACCCGCGTGACGACCGCCACCATGACGTCGACGACCGACGAGAAGTGCAGGGTCTTGTCGTATTGCGCCTGCCGCGTCACCTCGAAGATGGCGTCGATCTCGGGGGCTGCGAAGGTGTGCTCCAGGCTCAAGCGGACCGCGAAGGCGATCGGCGCACGCGCCTCGTAGCGGTCGAGAACCTGCTGGACGAACGGGGTGAGCGTGGGGATCGAGCGCATCGTGCACCCGACCGTAGATCAAGAAGAGATCTCGCGGATCCCCTCGGGACCGAGGCAAGGGAAGGCAGGTCGCGGCGGCACTTCAAACCCACGTTGACAGGGATGGTCTCAAGACTTGAGCTTGTTGGACGCACTAGTTGGTCTCTGATTACGGGCGACGGAGCTTCCGTTGGTGAACGCGATGTTGACATCAGGCGAGCCTTGGACTCTCCTGTCGCCCTGTCGACGTTCGAGCTCAAGCGCATATGCCAAAGTAGTCGACGCGTGCGGGGAGGTAAGTCATGGGCCTGTTCATTCACTCGACCTCATTGACGGCAAGCAAGGAATTCAGAGTGGCCGAGGCGCTGGGCGTTCCGGACCGAGTCGCTGATATCCGACTCGAAATCGTCGAGAGGTACGTCGCACGGAGTCCCGTCGCCTTCCGATCGGCGTCCTGGTACCGGTGGTCAATCCCCACGGGCGCACCTCCGATTCGCGTAACTTCCGGCTTCGGCGAGGGAGATGGCGACGACCAGCCATACGACGCCACCGGAGGGGTCCTCGCGCTGCCTTCGGGCAGCGTGACACTGTATGTCCACGCTGCGCGCGATGCGGGGCGCGGAGAGTTTCTGCGCGGTCGACGGTTGATCCTCGATGCCGCTCGCTCTGAGATGTTCGCGCCAAGGGAGGCGCCCGGGTCGCCGCTACCCGCGGCAAACCTCTCCCTTGCACGGGCTATGGAGCAGGCGATGGGCGGGTACGGTGCTGCCGGAGCAGATTACGAAGAGGTCTTTCTCGAGTTCGGCACAGGTGTCGGCTCCGCCCGTCACGTCGACGAAGGCATTCGACTCGAACTGACCCTCGAAGCCCGCGTTAGTGCGGTGGGTCTGCAGGCGAGTGAACGTGCCGAGACCGTCAGGATTCATGCGATCAAGGAGCTTCATCAGTTCGTTGCTCCGTGTTTCGAGCCATACGGCTTCGAGTACCAGGAGCGCGGCGGAGTCGAGGTGGATCTAGAAAACAAAGTAATCGCCGCCCATGGAACGTGGGCTTACATCGTACCGACACTCGAGCGAGCGATCGAAGTCATGGCAGATGTCTCGCCGATCGACCTTTGTGCCGACATCTCGTTCACTTTTCCTCCCACGTAGGCGCGACAACTGAGCGTCTCGCTGTCTGCATTGGTAGTGCTCGACCTGCGCTGAACACGAGTCAGCGCCCTGCCGGTAGCGTTAGCGGAGCGCCCTGAACCGAACGTTCAGATCCGGCTCGTTTCGACATCCAGGCCATCGAGGCCCTGAGGCATCCCCTCGGATTTCGCCCCATTTCACTGTGTATCAGGACTGGCTGGTGGCGGCGCCCTTCACGTCCTCTGCGGGCCTCTCGGCGGCCCGACCCGACGCACGACGGTTCGAGAGGTCAGGACTTCGCGGCATCCGACGCGGCCTTGCCGTAGAGTCGAATCCGCATCGCCGAATGGCCGTTGTCGTCGGTTCCATGAGGGTAGGTCAGCACCGCGCGGTCCGTGGGCAGCAGTGCCTCGGTCAAGGCCGCATCGATCTTTTGCACCGTGACGCCTGCGGGAATCAGATAGATAAAATCGCCGACGCGTGTCGCCTCCCATGCGTTCATCGAGCCACCGAAGCTCTGCTTGCGTCTTGCCACGTCGCCCAGGGCGGACCACTGGATGCTCAGGACGCTGCCCGTCGAACTTGCGTACTCGTAGAAGAGATTGGCCATGCCGTAAGAAGTACCTCTACAGACGGTCCCAAATCAACCGATTCCGAACCCAATCGAAGTCATTCGATCGAGAGTCAGCGACGTCAGGCCGCGCGCCGGACCGCAGAAGGAGAGCCCGTTGAAGAAGACTTCTCCCCCCAACACATCACTTCCTACCGACGAAGCCAGCCCGCCCTTCGACGCCCGCCGCTGGCTCGAGCTTCTGGACAACACGCCCGCGGCGGTCGCCCATGGCCTCGAGATCCTGTGGCTCTACGGCATCGATGACGCTGCCGAAGCACTTCTCCCTGGCCTCACCCTCGATGAGCGCAGCCCCTTTCCGACGCGCCGGTCGTGGACGCAGATCCCCTGGGTGCTGCACGGAAATCCAGACGGCGCCCGGGCCACCGTCAGAGAGCAACGTTTCCATCCCCAGCTGGCGCTCGCGCTCGGTCTCGCGGCGCAGTCCGACACCCCCGCGGCGCTGCACCTCCGCCGACTGCCGAACCTCTCCATTCCGACGGGGGCTCCCTGGTGGCTCGCCCATTCGCTCGAGGCCTTCGATCACCTCCTCGGGCTCGAATGCAATGCGCCCTGGCATCCGCAAGCGGTGCTTCCGAAGCGGCTGCTCTGCCTGCCCCACGCCCACACCGTCGCGCTCCCGAACGCCCGGCTCGGCGACGCCCGACTGGACTCCTGCAGCTGGAACCTCCCGACGGTCACGCGACTCGACCTCGCGCACAACGAACTCTCGCGCCTTCCCTCGGCGGTGCCCTCACTCGCCACCTTGCAGAACCTCTCACTCGTCGGCAATCCGATCCGCGATCTGCCGGACACCCTCGCCGACCTATCGAGGCTCCGCGTGCTCGACCTGCGCGGCACGGAGATCCGTACGCTCCCACCGCGCCTCGCCGCGCGAACGGACTTGCGGGTCTACCGGTCGTAGCGTCCCCGCCGCCGCCAGTGGTATCGAGGACACCGCAGGAGCCACAGCCATCGGCCCCACCCGCTCTCAATCTCCGGCCCTTCACCCGTTCACCCCGAGAGAACCACCGCCCATGCCCGGTCGCATGCATCCGAGTCAGCTTCCGCGATACACCCAGAGCCCCGTCGAGCCGCGCGTGTTCGATACCGTCCGCGATGCCCTCCCGGATGGGTGGTCGGCCTGGCACTCGCACCGCTTCGTGTACGGTCACGATCGGCTGCATCGGGAGATCGACTTCCTCATCCTCGTCCCGGGACGCGGGCTCTTTCTCATCGAGGTGAAGGGCGGCTCGGACTGGCACCGCGCCGATGGCCACTGGTATCGCGGCCGCACGCGCGTCCTCGACCAGAACCCGCTGGATCAGGTGCTCGGTGCGAACTCGTCCTTTCGCAGGATGCTCGAGGATGAACTCGGCCGCGCGAACGTGCCCCCGACCTTCATCATGCTCTGTTTTCCGGACATGTTTTCCGCCACGAGACCCGGTGGCAGCGACCTCGAAGGGAGGGTGCTCCTCGGGGGCGACCTCCCGCACCTCGACCGCGTGCTCCGCGGAATCGCGGAAAAGGCCTTCAATCCCAACGAGGAGCGCACGTTCCCGTGGGACCGCATCGAGAAGGCCGTCCACCGCACGTGGGGCGAGAGCTGGGTGCCACGGCTGCAGCTCGAACAACTCCAGGCCAGCCGCGCGAAGGAGCTTGTCCTCCTCGACGCCCAGCAACGCCTCCTCGCCCGCGATACCAACGTCCGCGGCCGCCTGCTCGTGCTCGGCGGCCCCGGTTCTGGCAAGTCGCTCGTCGCCCGCGAAGCCGCCGCGCGCTTCGTGGCCGAAGGGCGCAATACGCTGTTTCTCTGCTACACCCGCGCGCTCGCAATCGGGATGCGCCGCGAGGGAGTGCGCGACGCCCATCCCGTGCGCGACTACGCGATGAAGGTGTTGAAGGACAACGAGATCGCGCTCCCACATGGCCCTTCCACCCAGTGGACGAGCGCTGACTGGGACGCCATGATGGACGCCGCCGCCGAGCTCATCACCGCCGCCGACGTGCGGCGCCCGGACGTTCTCGTGCTCGACGAGGCGCAGGACTTCGGCCCCAAGGAGTGGTCCGTCATCGATGCCCTCGCGCCCGACGGGACCCCGGTGCTTGCCTTCGGCGATCCCGACCAACGCATCCTCGATCACGCCGTCGAGATCAGCGATCGTTTTCACGTCGAACTGCGGCTCCGCACGGCCTACCGGACCCCGGAGCCCCTCGCCGAACTCGCGCGCAGCGTGCGCCTCGGCGGCGCCCTCGATGCACCGGAGTCCGCTAACTTCCACCGCGAACCGCTCGCCGCCGAAGAGGGGGTGTTGAACGGCGCCCGACGGGCCGTCGCGTGGCTCCTCGCCCGCCACGTCGCGCCCGCGGACATCGCGGTGCTCTCGTTGAGCAGCCAGAAGGCCATGACGCGACTTCCCCCTGGCGGAACCCTCGAGGGACACCGCCCGGCGCAGGCCGACGACACGGACGCGTCGGAGCGACTCTTGATGGACAACTCCGTGCGCTTCAAGGGACTGGAGCGCCCGTGGGTGGTCTTGATCGACACCGATCACCTGTCGACGGAGGCCGAGCGGACGCGCGCGTACATCGGTATCACGCGCGCCACGATGGGCCTCGTCGCGGTGACGAGATAGCCCTCGCTCAGAGCCGATAGCGCCAGGTGAGTTCGGTGCCCTTGCCGGCCGGGTCGGTGACCTGGAAACGCTCGTCCCGGTCACAGAACCCGTAGGCGAAGTCGCGCACCCGCGCGGCGTGCTTGAACACCTCGCGGTCCTTCGGGATGTAGTCGAGGAAGGCCCGGGAGCAGAGCAGCACCATCTTCTGCTTCGCCCGGGAAGTGAGCACGTTGAAACGGTTGAGGTCGTAGATGAAGGCCTCCTCCGCGGCGAGCTGATCCCGACTGGAGATCGCGACCGTCCCGAGAATGAAGGTCCGGTCCGACCCCTGGAACTTCTCCACCGAGTAGATGGTGCCGCGCAGGCACCGCATGAGTTCCTCGTCGCCGAGGGTGGTCCGGCGGGCGCTCGGGCGGGTGAGGGACTCATAGATCGTGCGGGTGACGAGTCGGCCCTGGGCGTTGTGCGGCGACACGATCCCGATCTCTTCGGACCAGAACTTTCGCTCCTGGGCCTCGTCGCGAACCCCCATCTGCTCGAAGAACGCGACGCACAGTTCGGACGTGAGCTTCGCCTCGAGGGGGCTCACCGCCGTCTCGTGCTGCGTCGTGTGGATCAGCGTCGAGACGTCGACGCCATCGTCGAGGACTCGCCGCAGCCACTCCGCCGAACTCACCGGCGGATTCGGCAGGGCCGGATACGGGACCTCCGCCCGGAACGCCTGCAGGCCGGCGCTGTAGATGCCGAGCCGGCGGGTGTAGTCCACGATCGTCTGCTTCGATCGATAGTTGCGCTGCAACTGCCGAAACGGAACCTTGTGCCCGGAGACGAAGTACCCGAACGCACTGTCGAGCACGACGCGGAGCTTCTCCGGCGGCTCGATCGGCTGCACGGGCGGCAACTGGTTGTCGTCACCGACGATCACCACCCGGGTGAGCGCGTCGGGGTCCACCGTCGAAGTGACCTTCATCGACGACAACACGGCGGTGTCCTTGAGCGGCCAGGCGGCGTCGGGAATCGGCCCGCCGGAGAACCCCACCGTCATCGGCTGCGGGTTGACCAGCGCGAGGCTCGCGAGAAGCTGACTGACGGGCACCTGCGAGGCCTCATCAACGATGATCAGATCGAAGCCGAACCCGTTCGAGAGCAGGTCATAGTCGAATGACTTTGTGTCACTCAGCGAGCCAAGCTTCACCAGCGAGTAGGCGTTCACGAACATCACGAAACGATTGCCCAGCAGAACGTCGAGACGCTTCTGTTTCGGGTCTTTCTTGTTGAGTCGCACCCCGTCGATGTCGGCCGTAAAACTCGTCCCACTGCGCACCGGCACGACGTCCGTGACATGTGCGAGCCCCGGCACGTCGGCGATCGGATCGCGCCCCGCGGACCGCATCCACACGAGCGACGCGCGCGCCGCCGCAGTGGGCTGCTTCGATGCATCCCGGGACTCACGCACCTTGTCGAGCACGACGCGCATCGCCGGGTACGAGAAGGCCGTGACGAGCACCCGCGCGGGCTTGCCCTTCCTACGCAGCATGAACTCGTCGATCAGCGCCGCGATGGTCTGCGATTTCCCGGTGCCGGGAGGCCCCTGGATGCACGACACCGTGGACGCGAGCGACGTGCGGATGGCGTCTGCCTGCGACGGGTCGGGCGGCGGGTGCTGGGTCGTCAGGAGCGCTGCGGCGCCGACGGCGGCGGCCGGAAGCAACGTGGGCGCGAAGAGGTAGACCTCCGGCGCAGCGAAGGTGAGGGAGTCCGGCCGCTTGAGTTGATGGCCCACGCCGATGTGCCAGCGCGCGGCGAGGGAGTGTCCGAGCCAGGAAGAACCGAGCTTTCTGCGTGTGAGCAGGGTGCCGAGCGGCTTCGTCCAACTGTCGCTCGGGCTCGGGTACAGAAACCACCGCGCCTCCGCCGGCGGGGGTGCGAGGAAGCACGGGTGACCGTCCCAAACGCGCGGATCGGTGACCGCCTCGATGCGATACCCGCCCCGCGCGGCATCCCAGGTCATGCGATCCAGAATCACGCCGCAGTTCGCGCCCGCGGCGGAGTCCCGATCGGTCTCGGGCATGAGCAGGGCATAGTCTCCCTCCTTCATGTTCACGTTGGCGGAGAGCCCTCGGACGGAGAACGAGAAGCGCTTCGTGGCCTCGTCCCAGGTGACCTCGCTCGCCTCGGCGGCGGCGAGCCGGGCGATGCTCTGCATCGGAAACGTGCCGCGGGTGTACTGCCCATCAAGGATCTGCACGGCGCCGCTCAGGCGCGAGAACATCATCCACATCACCGCGAGCGGATGACTCTCCCTGGGCAGGACGGCGGTCGCCATCGCGTCCGTGCGCACGGGCCGCTGGTGGCTTCGCGCGATGCCGTCACCCACCTCGCGACGGGTCGCACCGAGGATTCGCCGCAGCGCCCAGAGCTTCCGTCCGACCTGGTGAATGAGCCTCTGGAAGAGCTCGCCCTGACGGTTGGCGTCGGGCTCGCCGAGGTACTCGTGCCACGCCGCGAAGTCCATGTAGTTGAAGTGCGGCGCCCAGTATCGTCGGCTGTATTCACGTTGGCCGGTGGCATCGAGACGCTGGTGGATGCCGTGCCAGGTGACGTTGATGATCTCGGGATGCCCGAGACTCGACTCGACGAACTCGCGGAGATCGAACACCTTGAGGTGTTGCAGGGCACTGGCGACACCCGAGTCGCGCGGCGCGACCCAGTCGAGCAGCGCCAGAAAGTGGGCGCTCTGCGGGCCGGTCAGGAGGTGCGTGAGGTGCCGCTCGAGCAGCTCTTCGATGTGATCGACCTGCTC
>CAIOSS010001285.1 GCA_903860995.1 uncultured delta proteobacterium
AACCCCGAGGACGCGACCTACCTCGAGCAGGAGTGGCGCAACGCCCGCGGCGAGCAGGTCTTCCGCTGAGCGCGCGGGCGGTCGCGCGACATCGGCCGCGGGCTACACTGCGCCGATGCAAGACCGTCCGACGGATCCGACCCTGAAGCTCCTCCTCGACGCGCTGGCCCTGGCGCCGGACAACGCCCCCCTTCGGATGCACGTCGCGACGGCCATGGAGAAGGCCGCGCAGCCCCGCGATGCGCTCGACCACTTCGAGCGCGTCGCGGGCGACCGGGCGCTCGGCGACGACGCCAACCTCGGCGCCGCGCGCTGCGCCCTCAGCCTCGGCGACCTCGAGCGCTCGCTCGGCTTCGTCAACGCGGTGCTCGCCTCGGTGCCCGACCACGCGATGGCGCTGCTGCTGCGGGCGCGCGTGCACGAGCGCCGCAGCGAGCACCGCGAGGCCCGCCGGGACTACGAGCGCGCGGTGCAGCTCGACCCCGAGCTCGCGGACACCAAGCTCTGGGATGCCCTGCTGCCGTCGCGCGACGAGGGCGCCGCGGGCGACGGGGCCGCGGCGGCGACGGGGCCGCGGGAGGGCGTGAGCTTCGCGGACGTGGGCGGCCTCGACGAGGTGAAGGAGCGCATCCGGATGCGGATCGTGCTGCCCTTCCAGAAGCCCGAGCTCTTCGCGGCCTTCGGGAAGAAGGGCGGCGGGGGGATGCTCTTCTACGGTCCGCCGGGGTGCGGGAAGACCTTCCTCGCGCGGGCGACTGCAGGGGAGTGCGGCGCGCACTTCGTCTCTGTCGGGCTGCACGAGGTGCTCGACATGTGGATCGGCAATTCCGAGCGCCAGCTGCACGCGATCTTCGAGGACGCGCGGCGGCGGGCGCCGACGGTGCTGTTCTTCGACGAGGTCGACGCGCTCGGGATGCAGCGCGCGAAGCTGGTGACCGGGGCGATGCGCGGGGTGATCACGCAGTTCCTGGCCGAGCTCGACGGCTTCGCGAGCCGCAACGAGAAGGTGCTGGTGCTGGGCGCGACCAACACGCCGTGGGACGTCGACTCCGCCTTCCGCCGGCCGGGGCGCTTCAGCCAGGTGCTCTTCGTGCCGCCGCCCGACCGCGCGGGGCGCTCGCAGATCCTGAAGCTGAAGCTCGGCGACAAGCCCCAGGGGCCGATGGACTTCCTGCGTCTCGCGGAGGTGACCGAGGGGTGGTCCGGCGCCGACCTGGAGAACCTCATCGACGCCGCCGCCGAGGCCGCCATCGGCAAGAGCCTCGCGTCGGGCAAGGTCGAGCCCATCACCATGCCCATGCTGGAGGCTGCGCGCGCCCGGCTGCGTCCTTCGACGCGGGAGTGGTTCGGCACCATCCGCAACCACGTGCAGTTCGCCAACGAGTCGGGCCAGTACGACGAGGCCGCGGACTACACGCGACGGCACAACCTGATGTGACCCGCCCCGGGCGGCGCCCGCGCCTCGGCATATCGATTGCTGCTTTCAGTGTCATGCGCCCCATCGTCGTTCTGGTGGTCGCCCTGATGATCTCCCTGGTCGCGAGCGCCGAGCCGCGCGCCGGGCAGACGATGCCACCCTTCGCGGTGGGCGACCTGGAGGGGAGGCAGCGCACCCAGCGCGACCTCACCGGCTCGTACACCGTCGTCTGCGCGATGGCCGACAGCGACGCCGACGAGGAGATCGCGGCGTGGTGGCACCCGATCGCGGCGAGCGTCCCGCCGGGCACCCGGATCGTGACCCTGATCGCGCTCGACCTCTTCGGGTTGATCCCGACGTCGACGGTGCTCTCCGAGGCGCGGTCTCGCACGCCGCGGCCCCAGTGGGCCTGGGTGTGGCTGTCCCGCGACGGCTCGCTCGCGGAGTCGCTCGCGCTGGAGGACAGCGAGACCCCGTGGGTGTTCGTGATCGACCCCGCGGGACGGGTGGTCCTGAACGTCCACGCGAACTACAACCCGGTCGACCTTGCGCGGGTGGTCGGCGCCGTTCCGCGCACCGCGCGACGCTGACCTGGAGCGCCCCCGGCGTAGCCTCAGCGCGGCGACGCCACGACGCCCTCGTAGCCGCGCAGGGTGAGGGTCGTACCGGCGTCCTCCAGGGTCCCTCGAAGGGTCGAGAACAGCGCGCGGCCGTGCGGGGCGCGCAGCTCGACGCGCACGTCGCGCGGGGAGAAGTTGAGGAACACGTCCACGACCTCGGCCCGGTCGCCCTCGCCGTGCTGCCGGCGAAACGCGACCACCGACGAGGGGGTGTGCGCCAGGTCGAGCAGCGTGACCGAGCCCGCCTGGAGCGCGACGCTCCGGTTGCGCAGCGCGAGGAGCTGCCGGTAGCACGACAGCATCGAGGTCGGGTCGTGCGTCTGCGCGGCGACGTTGACCTCCGCGCTCGCGGGGTGCGCGGCGAGCCACGGCGTGGCCGAGTGGTGCGAGAAGCCGGCGTGGGCCCCGGCCTCCCACTGCATCGGGAGCCGGCTCTCGTCGCGGTTGAGCAGGATGCCCGAGCGGCGCAGGCGTCGTGCGATCCAGTCGGGGACGAAGCGGAAGTGCGCGGCGACGGGGTCGAGACCGTGCTCGGCGGGGATGTCCGCGTGGCGCATCCCGATCTCCTCGCCGTAGTAGATGAAGGGCACGCCCCGCGCGGTGAGCTGGAGCATCGCGAGGAGCTTCGCCTTGCCCGAGTGGTTGCCGAGCCGGTGGATGCTCCTGGGCCGGTCGTGGTTGCCGAAGACCCAGGTGGGGCAGAGGGGCTCCGGGAATTCGCGCTCGAACTCCGTGATGAGCGCGCGCACCCCGGGCCCCGAGAAGGGCACCCGCATCGCCTTGAAGAGGAACACCAGGTGCAGCCCGTCGGCGGCCTCGCCGCAGTAGCGACGGAGGGTGCGCGGCGCCCCGAAGACCTCGCCGACGAGGAAGCGCGACGGCCCCGGGACGGCGTCGACGACGGCGCGTAGCTCGCGCGCGAACTCGAAGGTGTCGGCGTGGTCGAGGGTATGGCGGGCCTGCTGGAAGAACCCGTCGGGGTTGTCTTCGGTGGGCACCGGCCGGAACGATCGGGGGTTGTCGGTGAAGGCCGCGTCCTTGAAGAGCGCGTTGAAGATGTCGAGCCGCAGCCCGTCGACGCCCTCGCCGAGCCAGTGCCGGACCACGTCGAGCATGGCCTCCTTCACCTCCGGGTTGCGGTAGTTCAGGTCGGGCTGAAACGACAGGAAGCTCGCCCAATACCACTGGCCCGTCTCGCGGTCGTAGTGCCAGCCGCGGCGCCCGAGCATCGAGCGCCAGTTGTTGGGGGGCGCCCGACCGTTGGGGGAGCGCCCGTCGCGCCAGATGTAGTAGTCGCGCTTCGGGTTGTCGCGCGATCGCCGCGACTCGAGGAACCACGGGTGCTCGTTGGAGGTGTGGTTGAGCACCATGTCGAAGACGATCTTCATCCCGCGGGCGTGCACCTCGTCGATGAGCGCGCGGCAGTCTTCGAGCGAGCCGTACTCCGCGGAGATGCCGAAGTGGTCGCGGATGTCGTAGCCGAAGTCCGCCTGCGGGCTGTCGAAGAAGGGCGACAGCCAGAGGGTCTCCACGCCGAGGTCGTGGAGGTAGTCGAGCTTCGCGATGACGCCGCGGAGGTCGCCGATGCCGTCGGCGTTGCTGTCGGCGAAGGAGCGCGGATAGACCTGATAGACCGTCGTGCGCTTCCACCAGGGCAGCTCGCAGGCGTGACGGGCGCCGACCGCGCGATCGGACGTGCCGCTCGCCGGGCGCTGCTGCGTACGAGGGTGTGTCGTCTTCATCCCGCGACCATCGCGCAAGCACCGTACCGCCGTTACCGCTGACGGTGGGTCGCGTGGGCGGGCAGGTCGGGCGCGAGCACCCGGCGGGCCTGGAGGAGGTGCACCCGACCGACGCGGGTCTCGAGGTGCCGCGGCCGCCAGCCGCGCACGCGAAGGCTGAAGACCACGGCGTGCTCGGAGAGCGGCGGCGTGGGTCGAGGGGCGGAGGTTCAGGTTCTGGGTGGCGGGGGGGGGGGGGGGAATGGGCGTCAGCGCCAGAGCTCAAGCCACAGGCGGGCGTCGACGGAGCGCCACCCTGGCAGCGTGACCGCGGCCCCGACCGCCGCCGGGCCGTCAACCTCGGCGAGGTCGGCTGCGCCCGCTCGGCGATCGTCCCGGAACTCCTGCACAGGGTCGAGACGTATCCGCGCGTCCGACCTCTTCGGGTTGATGTCCACGGTCGTCCTCTCTCTCCCCCCAACCTCGGCCCGCATCGAGCCAGAGCATCGGGTGTGCCGCGGCCGATGTGCGCGCTCTCGCAGCTGCACG
>CAIOSS010001286.1 GCA_903860995.1 uncultured delta proteobacterium
CCCGCGAGCTGCCCGACCTCGACCGCGCCCTGGCGCTGGCCACCCGCGCGGGCTCCGGCGACGCGGTCGCGCTGCGCTGGGCGTGCGAGCTGCGCGACCTGCTCGCGGGCCGGCGCGCGGAGGCCGACGGGCTCAACGACCACGAGCGCGGGGCGCTCGCCCGGATCTTCGACGACGTGCTGCCGGCGCGCAGCGGGGCGAGGCGACGGCGCAACTGACGCGGCTGGGCGAGGCGTGCGATCCTCCGCGGCAGACCCTCATGGCAGCACTCACCGCGGACACGATCCTCCTCCAGCGCTACCACCTCATCGCCCCCGTCACCGACCGCGGCCTGGGCGAGACCTGGGAGGGCGTCGACGCGCGCATCGAGGGGCGCCGCGTGCTCATCAAGGTGCTCGACCGCCGCGAGGACGGCGAGCGCAAGGCCGTCGTGGCGCGGCTGCAGTCGCTGCGGATGTTCCGGCACCCGGGCGCGCTCGCGCTGACCGACCACGGGGTTCACGCGGGGCAGCCCTTCGTGGTGCACGACCTGCCCCTATGGGGCTCCCTCGCGACCCTGCTCGACCGCTACCGCGCAGGCGAGGTCGAGCTGCCCCTCGACAAGGTCGCCGCGCTCGTGGCGCGCCTCGCCGAGGTGGTGCAGGCCGGCCACGAGGAGCCCAAGGCTTTGGTGCACGGCGCCCTGCGGCCGCGCGCGGTGCTCGTCGCCGACGACCTCGACCCGGCGCAGACGGTGCTCCTCGACGCCGGGCTGCGCGACCTCGCGAGCGACCCCGAGGCGCCGAAGGAGAGCGCCGCCGCCGCGCGCTGCCTCACGCCCGAGCAGTTCGCGGGCGAGTCCTTGGTGCCGCGCACCGACACCTTCGCGCTGGTGCTCCTGGTGCTGGAGATCCTGCGCGCCCCCGCCGCGGGCGTCACCGCGGGGCCCTCCCGCTACCTCGGTCGCGCCGACGTGCCCGACGCCGTCTGGGACGTGTTGCTGCTTGCCACGCGCATCCCCGTCACCGAGCGCCCGAGCGTCGCGGCCTTCGCCGACCTCCTCGCGCCCGCGTGGACGGCCCCTCCCGTGGCCGAGCCCACCGCGCCCCTCAGCATCCCGCCCATGGCCCCCCCCGAGGCCGGGCCCGACCTCGCCGCCGTCGCCGCCCCGCCGCTCGCCGCCGCCCCGCTGCTCGCCGCCGCGCCCGCGCTCGCCGACGACGCCCGCTACGTGCCCCGCTCGTCCATTCCGCCGGGCGGTCTCCTCGGCGCGATGCCCTCCTTCGGCGCCCCGGCGGCCGACGAGCCCATCGAGTTCGGCGAGCGCACCGTCGCCCTCGACCAGGCCCCTGAGATCGCAGGCTACGCGCCCCCGGCCGACCCGCTGGGCAGCACCCGCAGCATGTCGCCGCGCCCCCGCGCCGAGGAGCCCGTGGAGTTCCACCATGAGGTGCGCACCATCGTCGCGTTCGCCGCGCGCATGCAGGCCGTCGACGACATGCTCTCCACCGTCGAGTGCGCGCTCCCCCCGGAGCTCGACGACTTGGCCGCGCGGTTCCGCGCGCAGATGGCGGCGTCCAGGCGCCTCGAGGAGGCCGGCCCGAAGGCCATGACCCCCGCCGCCCCGGGTCGCCCCGCGG
>CAIOSS010001287.1 GCA_903860995.1 uncultured delta proteobacterium
ATCTCGCGGCGAGCGCGGCGGCGGACAGCCACGCCCCGGCGACGAGCCCCCGCGGCCGGTAGCTCATCTCCACGCGCGACCGCCCCGCGGGGATGCGCACCGCGCGCAGGGCGAGGTTGGCCGGTCGGATCTCCGCGGCGCGCCCGTCGACCGTCGCGCTCCAGCCGGGGAAGACGCCGTCGGTGAGCACCGCCCACGCCGGGCCGCGGGAGTCGCATCGCAGTGCGACGTGCTCCGGTCGATCGACGAGCACGGCGCAGGCGCCCGCGGCCCGGCCGGGCGCCGCGCCCTCGATCACGGCGTCGCGGGCGGCGAGGAAGTCCGCGGCCTGGAGCGCGCTCTCGCTCTCCGCCTGCGAAGCCGACGGCAGCACCCTCGCCGGAACGTATGCCCGCGGCACCACCCCCGGGATCGAGACCAGCGAGGCGCCCCATGCGGGGTACCGGACGAGGGTCTGGAGGCCGTGGCCGGGCGGCAGCTGCTCGTCCAGGAGGAGCGCGTAGCGGGTCGCGGTGACCTGCAACAGCCGGGTCGGGCGCGCGCGGAAGACGCTCGGGTACCGGCCCTCGCGGGGCACCACGAAGGCATCGTAGGGATCGAGCTGCGCGACGCCCGCCGGGAGGCCCAGGTTGGGACGAAGGGCGAGCGCCTGGCTGAGCGCGCGATCGGCGCCGGGCTGTTCGACGTGGAGGAGCGCGGAGCGGTAGACGCGGGTCGGCGCCGGGTGGCCGGCATCGGCGCGCCGGAGGTCGGGGCCGAGGCCGAGGCGCAGGTCGTGGATGTCCGAGCGGGTCCAGCGGACCATGGCCGCGTCGGCGAGGGTGATGTCGGCGATCACGAGCACCGCGAGGGCGACCCGGAGCCGCGACGGCGTCCACGATCGCTGGCGGGCGAGGACGAAGAGCAGGGCGTAGGCCACGGCGAGCACGGCCGCGCGGAGGGCGGCGCTCGCCACCGCGGCCCCGGCGACGGCAGGCGTCACGCTCCCGAGGCGGCCGACCAGGGCGAGCGCGATCGCCGGACCGTAGAGGTGGCCCAGGAGCGCGGCGACGGTCAGCGGGACCAGCGCGACGAGGGCGACGCGCAGCGCCCGCGCGGGGTGCTCGGCGACCACGGCGACGCCGCGCGCCCCGAGGAAGCAGGCGCCGAAGGAGGCGAGGAGCGCGTACTTCTCGGAGTGCCGGAAGAGGCGGGCGCCGGGAAAGTAGTGGAAGAACGGCTCCCAGAGGGGCGTGCGCCGCCCGAGGGCGATCCAGAGCGAGAGGGCGACCAGGGCGCCGACGGCGGTGTCGATCGGGCGGCGGTGGGTGCGACGCAGCGCGGCGGCGGCGAGCAGGGGCACCGCGAGCCCGAGGTACAGCCCCGGCACGATGGGCTCGTAGGGCTCGCCCGTCCCCTCATCGTAGAGCGCGTGGACGAACCACTCCGGGGTGTGGGGCGCGCCGAAGAGCCCCGGCCAGACGAGCTCCAGGAGGCGGAGGGGGTGGAGCGCGAAGTGGTTGGCCTCGGTCGCATGGATGCCTGCGCTGCGGACGTAGGCGTTGACCCCCATCGCGGGGAGCAGCTGAACCGCGCCCAGCGCGCCGGCGAGGGCGGCCGCCGCGGCGAGGGTCGCGATGGCGGGCAGGCGTCGCCCGGGCTGCGACGACATCGCGACGGCGAGGCCCGCGAGGCCGCCGAAGTAGACCGCCATCGGGTCGCCCGCGAAGAGCGACCACGCGAGGAGCAAGGCGCCGGTCGCCGCGGCGGACGCTCGGACCGCGGGGGTCCCGGCCGCGAGGGCACGGGTGAAGGCCGACAGGAACCACGGGACGAAGGCGAAGCCCCAGGCGTAGGTGCCGTTGCAGGTGAGCAAGCTCAGATAGGGGCCGGAGAACGCGAAGAGCGCCCCGCCGAAGCTCGCGATCGGGTCGTCGACGCCGAGGGCGCGGAGCCAGTGGCGCAGGCCGA
>CAIOSS010001288.1 GCA_903860995.1 uncultured delta proteobacterium
CACCCCGGCCCAACGCGCCGCCCAGGTGCGCCGCCTGCTGCGCGCCGCCGACGGCACCGCCGCCCACCCCGACGCGCGCGACGCCGTGCGCCGATTCCACGCCGCGTGGTTCGGGCTCGGCGCGCTCGACGCCATGGCCGAGCGACCGATGGGCCAGCGCGACGCGGCCCGCTACCCCGAGTTCAGCGCCGACCTCGTGCGCTCGATGCGCGAGGAGACCCTGCGCTTCGGCGACGCGCTCGTCTTCGAGGGCGGCCGCGTCGTCGACCTCTTCGCCGCGGACTACACCTTCCTCGACGCGCGCCTCGCCGCCCTCTACGGCGTCGCGGGCTCGTTCGCCGCCACCCCCCGGCGCGTCACCCTCCCGGCCGCGCAACGCGTCGGGGTGTTGACCCAGGCCAGCCTGCTCACCGTCAACGCGGGCGGCGCCGTGGGGTCGCCCATCAAGCGCGGGGTGTTCGTGCTCGACCGGTTCATGTGCGCGCCGCCGCTGCCCGTGCCGGGGGACGTCAACAACGTTCCGCCCGCGCCCGACGCCACGCGCAGCAACCGCGAGCGCTTCGCCGCCCACACCAACGCCCCGTACTGCGCGAGCTGCCACGCGCGCATCGACCCCGTCGGCTTCACCTTCGAGCACTACGACGCCATCGGGCGCTGGCAGGCCACCGACCACGGGATGCCTGTCGACGCCACCGGGCGCGTCGACCTCGATGGCACGGGCTTCGATGTCGCCGACGCCGTCGGCCTCTCCGCGCGCCTCGCGGCCAGCACGCAGGCGAGGGACTGCGTGGTGCAGTGGTGGTTCCGCCACGCGCGGGGGCGGGCGCCGGTGGCCGCCGACGCGTGCGCCTACGACGACGTGCGCCGCGCCCTCACCGCGGGCGACGGGCGCTTCGAGACCCTGCTCGTGGCGCTCGCGAGCACCGACGACTTCACCCGCCGCGCCGCCACCCCGACGCCATGAACCCCGCGAGGAGCACCCGCCGACGATGACCCGCCCCACGCTGTCCCGACGGGCCCTCCTCCGCGGAATGGGCGGCGCCGCCATCGCCCTCCCCTGGCTCAACGCGATGGGGTGCGGCGTCGACCCGATCGCTCCGTCCGACGCGGGCGGCGACGTCGACGCGGGCGGCGGTCCCGGCGCAGTCGACGCCGGCTCCCGCGACGCCGCGCTGCGCGACGCCCAGGCTCGCGACGGGGCCGCGGACGCCGCGCGGGCCGACGTCATCCGGATGCAGGAGGGCCGCGGGCCGCGCCGGCTCCTGGTCGTCGTGGTGCCCAACGGGACGCTCCCCGACCGCTGGTTTCCCACCGGGGGCGAGACCGACTTCGCGCTCGGCCCCATCCTCGCGCCCCTCGCCGCGCACCGCTCGGACCTCATCGTCTTCCGCGGGCTCGACAACAAGGTCACCCCCCTGGGGCACTTCGAGGGCATGTGCTCGATGCTCACGGGGCTCCGCCAGGAGGGCGCGCGCGAGCAGGAGTATCTCGGCGCGGGCGTCTCCGTCGACCAGCGCATCGCCCAGGCCATCGTCGCCCGACCCGGCGCGCCCCGCCTCGGATCGCTCGCCCTCGGCACCAACGGCGCGTCGAGCGGCGTCGGCGTCGTGTCGTACCGCGGGCGCGGCGACGCCCTCCCCAAGGTCACCAGCGGCGCGCGGCTCTTCGAGCAGCTCTTCCCCGCCGACGCCCGCGAGGCCGCCCTCCGGCGCGCCCGGCAGCAGAGCCTCCTCGACTCCGCCCGCGCCGACTACGAGCGCCTCCGCGCCCGCCTCGGGGCCGCCGACCGCGCCGCGCTCGCGGGCTACCTCGACTCCATCCGCGAGCTCGAGCGCCAGCTCGTCGCCACCGCCGCGTCGCCCCTCACCTGCGACCCGGGCGCCCCCGTCTGGACCCCGAGCCGCGGCGACGGACCGACGCTCCCGGAGATCACCCGCGACCTCCTGGACACCCTCGTGCTGGCGCTGCGCTGCGACCTCACGCGGGTCGCGACCTTCGTCACGCGCTCGGAGGGCGCGACGAGCACGTACACGTTCGGGTGGCTGGGCATCGGGCCCGCGAGCGACCCGTACGCCATCGACCCGACCGACGACGCCAGCTCCACCAGCCACCACTCGATGTCCCACAACGACACCACCGAGCGGAACGTCGACTACCTCACCCGCGTCGGCCAGTACTTCGCGGGGCAGCTCGCGTACCTGATCCAGAAGCTCAAGGACACCCCCGACGGGCCGGGCGGCGAGAGCCTCTTCGACAACACCACCATCCTCTACGCGTCGCCCATCGCGCGCGGCGCCCACGACACGGCCAACCTCCCGTGGCTGCTCGCGGGCAGCTGCGGCGGGGCCTTCCGCACGGGGCGCTACCTGCAGTACGAGCACGCCTCGCACCTCGACCTGCTGGTCTCGCTCCAGCAGGCGATGGGCGTGGCGTCGAACACCTTCGGGATGCCCGAGTTCTGCACCGGGCCGCTCGCCGGCCTCGCGTAGCGCGCCGATCAGGGCGCGAAGCGCGCGCAGCGGAACCCCAGGTTGACGTTGCGGTAGCCCGCCGCCCCTGCGTCGCGCGACGCGGCGCGGACGTACATGGGGACGGTGTCGATCCACGACCCGCCGCGCAGGGCGCGCATCGCCCCGTCGGCTGGACCGCCCGGGTCGATGGGAGGAAAGCCCGTCGTCGCGGTGTAGGCGGCGCTGACGTCGAGCGTCCACTCGGCGACGTTGCCCGCGAGGTCGTGGGCGCCGATGGGGGAAACACCCGCCGGCGCAGACTGCACCTCGCAGGTGGCGTCGCGCATCGCCACGCCCGACCAGCAGAGCTGCGCGGCGGGCGCGGCGTTGCCCCACGGAAACGAGCGGCCGTCCGTGCCGCGCGCGGCCAGCTCCCACTGGGCCTCGGTGGGGAGGTCGCCGCCGCGGGCGCGGCAGAAGGCGCGGGCCTGGTTCCAGTCGACGCAGTTGATGGGGTGGCGGTCGCGGCCGGGGACGGGTCCGTTGCAGAGCGTCGCCGTGCCCGCGGGCGTGCACCCCGGCGCCGTGCACCCTCGGTACGCCGCCACCGTGACCTCCGTCTCGTCGAGGCAGAACCCGCTCACCTGCACCCGGTGCACCGGCTCGGCGACGCCCACCTGGCCCATCGCAAACGTCGCCCCCGGGACCCCCACCATCCCGGCCGGGCAGCGCACGCAGTCGCCGTTGCGGCAGAGCGCGCCCGCGGCGCACGCGAACCCGCACACCCCGCAGTGGCGGGCGTCGGTGAGCACGTCGGTGCACGCGCCGCCGCACGCGCGGATCGACCCGTAGTCCGCGCAGGTCTGCGTGTACCCGAGCGCGTTGACGATGAGCCTTCCCCCGCAGAGGCCCATCTGCCGGCACACGTCGACGCACTGACGCGACGCCGGGTTGCACACGCTCGTGCGGTCGTCGCAGGCGCCGCACCCGGGGCCCCCGCACTGCGCGCCCACGCAGGCGCCCGCCCAGCCCGCGGCGGCGCACCCCTCGCCGAAGCCCGCGGCGTCGAGGGCCGCGTCCTCCGCCCGCGTGGTCGTCGCGCCCGCGACCGTGACGGCCACCCGGTGGGCTCCGGTGCGGAGCGCGGAGCAATACGCGAGCAGGTATGCCCGGGGCGCCTCGCGGGCGATGCGGGCGGCGACGGCGCGGTAGTCGCGACCGAGCGTGGACGGCGCGGGCGAGACGGAGAGTCCCTCCCCCGCGAGCTCGCGCAGGGAGGCCTCCGCGCCGGGGGTGAGCTCGGCGCCCGCGAGGGCCACGAGGTGCACCCGGTTGCGCCCGCGGCGGGCGGCCGCGGCGGCCTCGTCGGGGGCGGTGCGGTCGGCCGTGTCGCCGCCGTCGGTGAACACCACGAGGTGGCCGAGGCCCAGCGCCCCGCCGCCGTTGCGGGCCTCGAAGGCCTGCTCGGCGCGCTCCAGGCGGGCGACGCCCTGCGCGACGGCGCCGTGGAGGTTGGTGGTCGCGGCGCCCGTGAGGGCGTAGGTGCCGATGGCGCGGAGGCGCTCGCGGACGCGCGCGAGGTCGCGGGTGTGGGGCTGCCACGCGTTGACGCTGGCCTGACCCGCGAACACCTCGACGCCCACCTGCACCGGGAGGGAGCGCGCCACGAGGGCGTCGAGGAGCGCCTCGGCCGCGGCGATGACGGTCGGGAGCGCGGCGCGGGAGGAGGTCCCGAGGTCGAAGGAGAGCGTGACGAACCACTGGAGCCCCGGGGTCGGGAGCAGGGCGGCCGCGCCCGCGAGGGCGCCGTCCTCGGTGGGCGTGAGGTCCGCGGCGGTGAGCCCGACGAGGGGGAGGCCGCGGCAGTCGTCGACGGTGGCGACGAGCGCGACGCCGGCGGAGGCGCCGGTGCCGGCCTCACCGCGGCGCACGTCGAGCACGCGCGGTCGGACGCACGCGCGGTCGGGGGCCTCGGTGTAGTCGACGCCGTCGGCGACGAAGGCGCGTGCGAGGCGCGTGACGGCGACGCGGACCGTGGCGCCCTCCGCGAGGCCGCCGAGGCGCGAGAAGCCGCCCCCGGCGTCGGCGGGGCGCGACCAGAACGCCGAGGCGAGCGCCGCGTCGCCGCGATACGGGAGCGTGATGGTGGCGGGCACGGCGAAGACGGTGCCCTCGGGCTCGACGCGGAAGACGGGCGAGAAGGCGGTGTACCCGGCGGGGACGGCGTCGGCGGTCTCGACGACGTGGAAGCGCACGGGCGCGTCGAGGGCGCCGGGCGGGACGGTGAGGGTGACGCCGCGGTGGGTGAGCGAACCGCCCGCGGGGCCGATGGTGGAGGCGGCGCCGCCGAGGTCGTCGGCGGGCGCGGGCGCGTCGGCGGGCGCGGGCACGTCGGCGGGCGGACTGGTCGCGTCGAGGGCGCGGCTCGCCCCGTCGGCGGGCG
>CAIOSS010001289.1 GCA_903860995.1 uncultured delta proteobacterium
GAGCGGGAGCGGGAGCGGGTGGAGTGGTTCCTGCGCGATCGTACCAACTGGGAGCGGCACGCGATCTCCCCCCTCAGCCTCGAGACCCTGCGCGCATCGGTGCTCTCGTTCGGGGCCCGTCGCGTGGAGGTCGTGTCGGGGTACCGGTCGGACAAGCTCAACGAGGGGCTGAGAAAGAAGGGGCGCCACGTCGCCGCACGCAGCCAGCACGTGCTCGGCAACGCGATCGATTTCCGGCTGATGGGTGTTCCGACGGCGCAGCTGCTGGCGTGGGTCACGCGCTTCCACCGCGGAGGCGTCGGGTTCTATCCCCGGAGCGGCTTCGTCCACGTCGACGCCGGCCGGCCGCGCCGATGGAACGAGGAGTGACCGCCTACTCCCATGGGAGGTCGGCACCCGCGAGCGGTGTGCGCGCGCGGTAGGCCGCGTGAAGCCGGCGGGTGACAGGCCCAGGCGTGGCGCCGCCGACCTCATGCTCGTCGACCTGAACCACCGGGACGATCTCCCGCACGCTCGACGTCAGGAACACCTCGTCGGCGGACCAGAGGTCGGCGGGGCCCAGGCGCTCGCAGGTCGCGCTGACGCCTGCCTCGCTGGCGATCGAGAGCACCTCCGCGCGGGTGATCCCGTCGAGGGCTCCGCTCTCCAGCGACGGTGTGCGCAGCCTTCCGTCGGCCACCAGAAACACGTTGGCGCCGGTTGACTCGATGAGGGTGCCGTCGCTCGACAGCAGCAGCGCGTCATCGAATCCCCTCCCCCGGGCGTCGCGTAGCGCCAGGATGTGCAGCTGGTAGTTCGATGACTTCACCCCTGCGAGGGAGAGCATCCCCGCGCGCGGGGTCGCCCGGTCGACGGTCGTGAGCGCCGCCCGCAGGCCGCGCCGGTAGAGATCCGGGGAGGGCGTCGGGAGGGGCGTCGCGAGGGTGAGGCGCGTGGGCACCGACGCCGACGACGGGTCGATGCCCGGGGGCCCCGCGCCCCGGGTGAGCGCGAGACGAAGGACGGAGTCGGCGTCCCCTGGGCGCACCGCCAGGACGGCGTGCACCTCGGCGATCCAGCGGGCGCTGGAGATGGGGACCGGGATGCCGACCCGACGGGCGGCGAGCGCGAGGCGACCGAGGTGCTCCTCCAGGCGCCACGGCTGCCCCCGGTAGGTGCGAAGCACCTCGAAGACGCCGTCGCCGTACAGGAAGCCGCGGTCGAAGACCGAGACCCCACCGTCGGCGAGCGGGCGCCCGTCGAGGAGGCCCACCGCCCCAGCTGGGGTCTGAGAGGTCATTGGGAGGAAAGCGCGAGGTCAGGCGCGCAGTTGGGCGAGGAGGCCGGTCGCGCGGGCGTGCTGGCGCTCGCTCTCCAGGGCGCGCTCGAGCATCCCGATGGCCTTGGGCTTGTCACCCTGCAGCAAGAGGGTCTCGCCCAGGTAGGCGTAGACGTCGGCCTTGGTGAGGCCGATGCCGGGCTCCAGGCGCTGGAGGAGCAGCGCCCGGAAGGTCTTCTGCGCGCGATCGAGGTCGCCGGTCTCGAGGCAGAGCAGCCCGAGGTCGCGCAGGATGGGTACGCTCGTGAGGTCGACCTTAAACGCGGCGTCGTAGAGGGCGAGCGCGTCGAGCTTGTTGCCCATCGCCTCCTGCGCGCGGCCGAGGCGGTGCTGCCACTGGGCGAGCTCCTTGGTGCGCCGGCCCGCGAAGGTCGCGATGATGCGCTCCAGGATCGGCACCGCGTCAGCCTCGCGCCCGTTGGCCGAGAGCAGGTCGACGAGGGGCAGGAGCACCTCGCGGTCGCCGGGGCTGAGCGCCGTCGCGCGCTCGAGGTACCCGATCGCGCGGAGCGGATCGGCGATCTGGTCGCGGGAGAGCGTCGCGAGGCTGCGCAGGAGCGTTACCTGGGCGGCGACGTCCGTGCTGAGCGCTAGCTCCTTCTCGAGCACCTCCGCGAGGAGGGCGTGGTCGCGCCGCGCCTCGGCGAGCGCCCGCAGGCGGCGCAGCGCGTCGGTCGAGGCGGGATCGAGCTCCAGGGCCCGGCGGAGGCTCTGCTCGGCCGCGGTCGGGTCGTTGAGGCGCTCGCCCTGGAGCGACGCGAGGTGGAGTGCCATCGCCGCGGACTCCGGTCCCGGCGGCGCCATCGCCACCGCGCGCTGGAGCATCGAGCTGGCCTTGTCGAAGTCCCCGGAGGTCTCCGCGAGGCGCGCCACCGCGGCGAGCGCGCCGGAGTGTTCGGGCTGCCGGTCGAGCACGCGCTCGTAGAGCTCGATCGCTCGGTCGACGTCGTTCATCCGCTGCTCGTGCAACTCGCCGATTCGCACCAGGGTCGTGAGTTCGGTGGCGCTGTCGCCCACCGAGACCGCGTGGTCGAGTCGGCGCTCGAGCAGGTCGGCGAGGTCGCTCCAGCGCGTGAGCGAGGCGTACAGGCGTTCGAGGCCGGCGCCGGCCGCGGGGTGCTCGGGCACCTCGTCGACGATCTCGCGGAGGTACTCCACCGCGGACTCGGCGCTGTGCAGGCGCTGCTCCGCGATGTCCGCGAGGCGCAGCCGGGTCGACACGCGCTCCTCCACCGACACCGCCACGTCGAGGCGCCCGCGGAGAGCATCCTCCAGGTCGCGCCACCGGTTGGCGCGCTCGAAGAGCGACTCCAGGGCGACGCGCGCGTCGAGGTCCGACGGGTCGAAGTCGAGCACCTCTCGCCACGCCGTGACCGCCCTCGCCTCGTCGGCGAGCGGGCCCGCGTAGAGGCCCGCCACCTCGCGGCGGAGCCGCAGTGCCTCCGTGGGGTCATCGGCCAGGCGGGCGCGCCGGCCGAGGAGCTCGGCCAGGTCTTCCCAGCGACCTTGCGCCCGTCGCAGGCGGGCGAGCTCGTCGATGGACGCGGTGTCCGCGTCGTCGACCTCGAGGGTCGCCGCGGCGAGCTCGGCCGCGAGGTCGAGGTTGCCGATGAGCCCCTCGGCCAGCGTCGCGGCCTCGCGCAGCATCGCCTTGCGCGCATCGCCGTCGAACTCGACCTCCGCGCGTCGCCGCAGCGTCGAGACCAGGTCGGCCTCGCGCCCCGGCTTGCGCTGCAGTCCCTCAAGCACCGTGAGGGCCTCCACGCTCTCCGGGTCCGCCGCGAGGGCCGCGCGAACCCGTTCCTCGGCCGCCGCCGCGTCGCCGATGGAGTCGGCGTACCACTTCGCGCCACGCAGGTTGAGCCGCACCGACTCCTCGGGCAACAGCCCCGTCTCGGGGCGCACCGCGGACTCGATCACGCCGCGCAGCGAGCCCCAGGCGCCGGCCGCCGGGGCGAGGCGCTCGAGCTCGCTGAGGAGCCCCTCGTCGCGCGGGTCGAGCGCGAAGGCCCGGGTGACCGCGGCGAGCGCGCCGGGGAGGTCGGACATGCGCTCCTCCCGGAGCCGCGCGAGGTCGCCGAGGATCTGCACACGGTCGGCGTCGGTGCTCGCAGCGTCGACCTTCAGGCCCAGCAGCCAGGCCTGCTTGGTGGCGTTGTCGCTGCGCCGGAAGGTCTGTTCGAGCACCTCCATCGCGTCGTCGCGCACGCTCGGGTCGTCGAGGAGCTTCTCGAGCCGCTCGATCGCGCGGGGGTGCGTCGGCTCGCGGTCGAGCACGTTCTGGAGCGCGGAGACCGCGCCCCGGGGGTCGGAGAATCGGGACATGCGGAGCTCGGCGAGGCGGACCTCCAGCGCGTCGAGACGGTCCGGCGAGGCCAGCAGCACGCGGCGCTCCAGGATGTCGCCGAGCTCGGTCCACTGCGCGCTTCGCGAGTAGATCTGGTCGAGGGCCTCGAGCACCGCGTCGTCGTCGCCGCCCAGCTCGAGGGCCTGGCGGTAGTTGAGCGCCGCGCGGGCGTCGTCCTCGATGCGCTCGACGCTGATGCGCGCCGCGCGCACGGAGAGGTCGCGCCCCGCCGAGGGGTCGGAGCCGTCGCGGACCACCCGCTCGAGCGCGGTGACGAGGTCGGTCCAGCGACCGAGGGATGCCGCGAGGCGTTCCAGCTCCGCGAGGGTCGAGGGCTCGCTCGCGTCCTCGCCGAAGGCGAGGAGGTAGCTCTCGAAGGCCGCCGCCGGATCCCGCCGGCCGTCCTCCTGCGCCGCGGCGATACGCCGCCGCTCGGACGCCCGCTGCGTCGGGTCGTCGATGCACGCGAGCCGGTGCTCCAGCACCTGAACGAGGTCGTCCCAGCGGCCCGCGCCGCGGTAGAGGGGCTCAAGGACGTCGACGGCGGACACCCGCTGGTCGACGTCCTCGGAGATCTCCCGCACGGCGGCCAGGGCCGCCGCGTTCGTCGGCTCTGCGGCGAGCACCTCGCGGTAGCTCTCCAGCGCCGCGTCGCTCTCGCCCAGCTCCTTCAGCTGCAGCGCGCCGACGCGCAGCAGCAGCGCCGATCGCTCTGCTCGCGAGGCCGCGACGGCGACCTGCATCCGGAGGTTCTCCAGAAGCTCTGGGAACATCGACTGCGCCGCGAAGAGCCGCTCCAGCGCCAAGATCGCCTCGGCCTGCGAGGGGCTCTCGTCGAGGGCGCGGCGGTAGGCGTCGATGGCGTGGTGCGGGTCGTCGAGCGAGCGCTCCCAGAGGCGACCCAGGCGCAGCGCGGTCTCGGTGCGCGCCTCCGCGTCGGTCTCGACGTCGAGGCGCTGCTGCAGCACCTCCGCGAGCCCCCGGTGGTCGCCGCGCTGTGACAGCAGCCCGTCGAGGGCCTCGAGCGCGACGAGGTCCGTCGGGTCGATCTCGAGTGCCCGGCGGAAGGAGTGGATCGCCGCGCCGGGGTTGTTGAGCATGTCACGCTGCGACTCGCCCACGGTGTGCAGCAGGAAGCGACGGTGGTCGTCGTCGAGCGACCGCGCGACCTTGCGCTCCAGCACCTCGACGTGGCCCTCCCAGTCGGAGAGCAGCACGTGCAGGCCCTCCAACTGGTCGAGCACGTCGAGCTGCGTCTCGTCGACGGCGAAGAGGCGCTCGTAGGCCGAGATGGCCGCGCGGGGGTCGCCCCGGCGCTGGTCGTGCGTCGCGGCGATGGCGCGGAGCAGATCGCTCTTGAGCACCAGGTCGTCGCTGGCCGCGAGGGCGGCCTCGTAGCTGCGCACCAGCTCATCCCAGAGCCCGTGCTCACCCGCCAGGCGCTCGACGGACTCGCGCGCCTCGCCGTCGCCGGGGTCGACGCTGAACGCAGCGCTGAAGGCCTCGAAGGCCAGCTTCGGGTCGCCCGCCCGCGTCTCGCGGATGCGCCCGATCTCCTTGTAGAGCTCGGCCCGCTCGGTGGGGTCGTGCGCAGCGCCGAGACGGGTCTCCAGAACGCCGACGAGCCGCGCCCAGTCGTCGAGCTCGCGGTACACGGGCTCGAGGATCTCGACGACCGCGAGCCGCAGCTCAGGACTCGACTCGGCGAGCTGCTCGAGGGACTGAATCGCCACCCGGTGGTCGCGCCGGTCGTCCAGGATCTCCCGGAACGCGTCGACGGCGCCGGAGGGGTCTTCGAGCCGGTCGGCGCGCAGGCGGCCGAGGCGGAAGCGCAGCGCCGAGCGCTCCTCGACGTCGACCGCGTCGGCGATCCGGCGCTCGAGGAGGTCGGCGAGGTCGCGCCACGCGGAGGTCTTCACGAGCAGCGCGTCGAGGCGCTCGATGGCCGCGCCGTCCATCGGGTCGACGTCGAGCACGGCGCGGTAGTCCGCGATCGCCCGCCCGGGGTTGTCGAGCGGGCCCTCGTCGATCGCCGCGATCTTGTGCAAGTAGCTCTTGCGCTCGACGGGGTCGACCGCGCGCTCGGCGGCGTCGCGGTAGAGGTCGAGGAGCTCCGTGTGCGCGCTCTCGCGGGTGAGCAGCGCCTCCAGCGCGTCGAACACCTCGCGCCGGCCGCCGTCGAAGGCGAGCGTGCGGCGGTAGAACCTCCGCGCGCGGGCCGTGTCGCGCACCCGCTCGTCGAGCAGCCGCGCCGCGACGAAGGAGAGGTCGGCGGAGTTGTCGTCGTCGACGGTGATGCCGTCGAGGGTGGTGGCGTACACCTCCGCGAGCGTCGGGTACGCCGCGGTCGCGCGGGCCAGGCGGTCGAGGGTCTCCCAGGTCGCCCGGTCGGTCGGGTCTTCGCGGAAGATCCGGGCGTGCGTGTCGAGCCCGCGCCCGAGGTCGCCGAGGTTCTCCTCGTAGAGCGTAGCGAGGCGTGCGAGCAGCTCGATGCGACCGCGGGGGTCGTCCTCCGCGGCGATGCGGGCCTCCAGCGCGCCGATGAGCTTCGGCATGTCCATGCGCGAGCGGTAGATGGGCTCGAGCATCGTGGCGACGCGCGCGGCCAGCTCCGGCCGCTGCCCGAGCTCCTCCAGGGCCGCGACGGTGGTCTCGTGGTCGCCGCCCTGATCAAGGACGGCGTGGAAGTGCTCGAAGGCCCGCTCGGTGTCGCCGAGGTGGTCCATCGCCACGCGGCCGAGCCGGTGGTGCAGGGCGGCCACGTCGGCGCCGTCGCGGGTCAGCTGCGACTCGAGCAGGTTGGCCAGGTCGTCCCAGCGGGCGCCCCGCGCGTAGAGGCGCTCGAGGGCCGCGGCGCTGTCGGCGTCGAAACCCGACCCGAGGATCGACTCGTAGGCCTCGATGGCCCCGGCGCGGTCGTCGCGGCGCTCCTCCTGGATGCGCGCGACCTTGTGCAGGAGCGCCCGGCGCGCCTCCTCGGCCTCCGCGAGCTCGACCTTCCGTCGCAGAACCGCGAGCAGCTCGTCCCACTTCTGCGTCGACTCGTGCAGCGCCTCCAGGGCGTCGAGCGCGGGCGCGAAGTCGGGCTGGTTCTCCAGCGCCTTCTCGAAGTACTCCCGCGCCGTCGTTGGGTCGTCGAGATTGGTCAGCGCCGTGTCCGCGACGCGCATGTACACGTCGCGCTGGAGCTCGGCATCGAGCAGCCGCGGCGCCACCTCGCGGAACACCCCGATGAGCTCGCGGTGCCGCCCGGCGGCGCGAGCGAGGGACTCGACGTGCGCGACCCGCTGCGCCGCGTCGGCGTCTTCGGCCGCGACGGCGAGGGCGCGCGAGGCCCGCTCGAAGGCCCGCCCGGAGTCCGACAGCCCGACCTCCGACACCTCCGCGGCGCTCGACAGCGCCTGCAGCCGCTCGTCGCGGTCGTCGCTCTCGGCCGCGATGCGGTCGAGCACGTCAACGAGCCGCGCCCAGTCACCGTCCGCCCGCAGCACTGGCTCCAGCGCCCGCGCCGCGGCGATCGGTACGCCGGGCGACTCGGAGCGCAGCATCTCGGTGAGAGCGAGCCGCGCCGCGGGCGTGGTCGGGTCGAGCGCCAGCGCCTCCTGGTAGCCAAGCACGGCCATCAGGGCGTCGTCGGTCTTGCGGTAGCGCAGGTCGGCTGC
>CAIOSS010001290.1 GCA_903860995.1 uncultured delta proteobacterium
CCCCGACCCGTGCCACCTCGCCGGAGCCCGCGCCGGTGCCCGCCCCGGTGCCCGCCCAGGTGCCCGCCTCGGTGCCCGCCCCGGCGCCGCCGCGGGTGGCAGCCCGGCCGCGCCGGGTGGCGGTCCCACCGCCGCTTCCCGATCCGCCGGAGACGCCGCTGCGTGAGCCCTCGCTCTCGCGCGAACCCGACCACGCCCTGCTCGCCGAGCGTCCCGACGCCGGGGCGATGGACGACGCCGCGCTCGCGCGCACCGACGACGCCGGGGCGACGGACGACGTCCCGCGGGCCCTCCTCGACGCCGGCGCGACGGGCGATGTCGCGCTCGCGCTGACGGACACCTCCCCCGCCGCGGACGCCGACCCGGCGGCGGTGCCGACGATGGCCGAGGCCGCGGGCGCGATGGCGTCGGCGATCCCCGCGGGCGCGGTGGTGACGCTGCTGCTGCGCACCGACCGGCTGCGCGAGGGGCCTCACGCCGCGCAGGTGCGGGCGCTGCTCGACGGCATCCGCGACTGGCAGGCCGTGCTCGGCGGCACGGAGATCGACCCCATCCGGGACTTCAACGCGGTGCTGCTCGCGAGCGCCAACCCCTTCGGCACGAGCGCCAACCCGCCCGACCTGATGGCCATCGTGCGCACCCGCGCGCAGCGCGACTTCCTGCGCGCGTCGGTCGAGCAGATGGCGGGCGTGCGCGCCAACACCCCCTCGGGCACGCTGCCGCCCGACGCGGGCACCCTGCTCGACCACTTCGCCCGCGCCGACTCCGGGGCGCTCCCCCGCCCGACGCGCGCCATCTGGACGCGGCGCAACGGCGTCGAGACCACCACCGTCGACCGCTACCTCGGGCCCACCTCCGTGGCCCTGCTCGCCGACGACCTCGCGGTCTTCGCCTCCCCGGGGCGCCTCCCGACGCTGCTCTCGGTGCTGGGCGGGCAGACCGCCGTCGCCAGCGCCCTCCCCCGCGCCGACGAGGCCGGCCGCGGCCCCCGGCTGGTCGCGCTGCTCACGGCCCGCGGGGTGCGCAACCTGCTCTCGGCGCCGGGGCGCAACAACCCCATCCCCGTGTCGGCGGAGTTCGCGCTCCGGGCCACCCGCGATGCGGGCGGCGACGACGACGGCGGGGCGATCCTGCGGTCGACGTGGCGCTACGACACCCCCGCGCAGGCCACCGCGACGGCGCGTCTCGCGGAGGTCTTCGCGCTCGACCTGCGCGAGTCCATCGACCAGTTCGCGGGCACGCTCGGGGGCCGCGCGGCGAGCGCGACGGGGACGGTGCACTTCACGGTGCTCCAGCGCGCGCTCACCCGGCTGACGGTGACCGCCGAGGGCAGTGAGCTGCGCCTCGACGCGACCCTCGACCGCGACGAGGTCGCCGAGGTGCTCAACGTGCAGCGCCTCGCGGGCCTGTTTCAGTGACCGGGCGGCGCGGTCAGGACGCACCGAAGAACGACTTGAGCGTTTGCGCCCGATCCGTCGAGCCGATCCCGCGAGCGCCCCCGCAGCGAGCGACCAAGGCGTAGCCTTGCTACGCCGCGGGAGTCGAGCGAGGAGGTAAGCCGCGGGGCGGCCGACGGGCGAGATGCAAACGCTCAAGTCGCTCTTCGGTGCGTCCTCAGAGCAGGCAGCGGCCCAGGAAGGCCACGGCGCTGAGCAGCAGCACCAGGAACATCGCGCCCTCGCGCCACGAGGCGTCCTCCGAGGCGGCGATCACGGCGACGGCGACGGGCGTGGCGCTCTCCCGGTAGCTGGCGTCCGTCGATCCGGCGACCAGGGCGTGGAGTGCGGGCGCCTCGGTGAGGCCGCAGCGGGGCGAGCCCGCGGCGTCGACGCCCTCCATCGGAGCCAGGCGGTAGCCCGGGAGGGCGCCACCGCGCGCGGAGTCCAGCCAGCGGCGGGCGAGGCGCTCGAAGGCCCAGAGGCCCGCGGCGAGGGCGACGGCGAAGACCGCCATGGCGACGTCGGCGGCGGCGAGGGCGCGGCCGTGGGCGAGGCGCTCGCACTGCATCGAGGCCCCGGGCGAGGGCGCGCAGCGGGCCACGGCCGCGTCGAGCCCGGCGGGGCGGACGACGGCGAAGACGGTGGCGATGCTGGCGAGCGTGGCCCAGGCGTCGAGCGAACGACGGAGGGTCGGCTCGCGGCGCCAGCGATCGAGCGCGAGCGCGAGGGGGACCGCGACGGTCGACCCGAGCGCGCCGCCCACTAGGCCGAAGCCGATGGGGAGGATCACGCTCGGCAGACGGTCATGGCGCCCGGAGGAGACCACCTCGAGCACCAGCACGAGGTAGATCACGGCGCAGAGCGCGGTGGTGAGGCCCACGACGGCGGCGAGCGCGCGGCCCGCCGTGAGGGGCCGGGGCTTGGGGCGAAAGGCCGCGAGCGCGAGGGCCGTGAGGTTGGCGCCGGCGAGGAGGATGGGCATGGCGATGGACCACGGCACGGTCCAGGCGAGCGAGCCGAGGAAGAGCAGGTGCCCGAGCGCGGCGAGGAGCAGCAGGGTGAGGCGGGCGGCGGGTGACGCGGCCCCGAGGCGAACCCAGCGCGGCGAAGTGGGAGGCATCCCGGCGGACGGTAGGGCATCGCCGCGGCCGTGTCACAGCGCCGACGATGGGTTCGATGGGGGGGGGATGATCGGGAGCGATCAGCCGCGGAGGGCCTCGACGACGCGGAGGAAGTTTCCGCCGAGGATCTTCTTCACCCTCGTGTCGGACCAGCCCCGCGCGAGCATGGCCTCGACGAGCCGCGGCAGCTCGAGGCAGGTACGCATGTCGACGGGCGGAACGATCATCCCGTCCCAGTCGCTTCCGAGGGAGGCGTGGTCTTCGCCGACGGTGTCGACGATGTGGGCGAGGTGCGCGACGACGGAGCTCAGCCGCCCGTCGAAGGTCGGGTCGCCGAGGAAGCTCGACTGGTACATCACGCCGATGGTCCCGCCGAGGTCGGCGATGGCGCGGAGCTGCTCGTCGTCGAGGTTGCGCCAGTGGGGCGTGACGCCCGCGACGCCGGTGTGCGTGACGATGGCGGGCTGCGAGCGGTCGTGCACTGCGAGCGCGTCGAAGAAGCCCTTGCGGGAGATGTGCGCGAGGTCGACGAAGATCTTCCGCGCGTTGAGGGCCTTCACGTAGTCGCGGCCGCGGGCGGTGAGCCCCGTGTCGCCGGTGAAGCCGAGCGGCGAGCTGGTCACCCCCAGCAGCGAGGTGGAGAGGTGCACCAGGGTGACGCGCAGCACGACGTCGTCGGGGATGAGGTCGAGCGCGCTGCCGTCCGGCGCGTGGTCGAGGGCGTTGCCACCTTGGATGCCGATGAACGCGGCGTGCTTTCCCTCCGCGCGGGCGGCCCGGTACTCCCGGGCGTTGCGCACGACGGCGACGTCGTCGGGGGCGCGGGCGAGCTCGGCCCGCAGCCGGGCGAGGTTGCGCACGAAGGTGTGCGCGCGGTCCTCGGAGCTGCGGGCGGGGTTGGTGGTGATGATCCAGGTGGCGCCGGAGACCTGGGCCTCGCGGAGGCGGGGCAGGTCGACCTGGCGGGCGAAGGCGGCGTTGAGGAGCCCCGGGGTGTGCCGCCGGGTGAGGTCGTACCCGAGCATCCTCGTCCACAGGAACGAGTCGATGTGCAGGTCGATGACCTCCGCGTCGAGGTAGAGCTGCACGGCCTCGGTGGAGATGCCGAGCGCGCCCGCCCAGGCCGCGGGGTCTTTACGATGGTCGGTATACGCGAGGGCCATCGGTGGGGCTCCCGCGGTCAGCCTTCGGTCGCGGCCTCGGGCGCGTCGCCACCCTCGTCGGGACCGTCGTCGGGGCCGTCGTCCGCCCCGCCCTCGGCGGCGGCTCCGCCCTCGGCGGTGGCGCCGGGCTCGCCGGGCTTCGCGCCCTTGCGGCGACGCCGGCGGCGGCGCTTGCGCTTCGTGGGATCGCCCGTGGCTGCGCCCTCGGCGGCGGGTGCACCCTCGACGACGGGTGCCCCCTCGACGGCGGGTGCCCCCTCGGCGGCGATGGCGGCGGGGGCGGCGGGGTTCGCCGCGGGGCGGTCGTTGTCGTGGCGACGTCCCTGCCCCCGGTCGCGGTCGCGGTCGCGGTCGCGGTCGCGGTCGCGGTTGGGGGGCGGGCCGTTTTCGCTCGGGAAGTGGATGCGCGACCACACGTCGGAGGCCGGGAAGTTGCGCGCGAGGGCCTGGAGGGCGCGGCGCGAGCGGAACTTGTTACGCGGGTTCCAGGTGTTGACCCACTCAGCGAAGCGGCGGAGGGCGTCGCGGTCGCGGTGGAGGTCGAGGGCGTTCCAGCCGAGGAGGTCGCCGAGGCGCTGCACGAAGGTCTCGCGCTGGAAGGCCGCCGGGGTGGTGTGCAGCGACCCGAAGGACTTCGGGTGACGCAGCCACGCGGCGAGGAGCTCGTCGACCATGGCGCTGTCGGTACTGAGCTCGAGGAGGTTGGCGACGAGCACGGTCATGTGCGCGTGGAGGGCGGGCGTGGGCTCGGGCACCTGCGCGATGGCCAGGACGACGACGCGCACGGCGGCGATCCAGGCCGGGCGCACCTCGGGATCACGGATGAGCGTAAAGACGGCGTTGAGGGTCTCGACGGCGGTCTCTTCGGAGGGGTGCTCGCGGCACCAGCCGAGGGCGTCGAGGGCGATGGCGCGCTCCTGGGCGGGGTCCGGCGGGGTTGCGGGCTCGGCCACCGCGACGGGCTCTGCGGGGGCATCGGTGACATCCGCCGCGGGCTCGATGGCGGGGGTGGGCTCGGTCGGATCGGTGGGCTCGGTCGGATCGGTAGGATCGGTGTGCATGGCTTCCTGGTTGGGCGCAGGGTGCGGAACGGCGAGACGCTTGACAAGCACCGAAGCACCGTGGCAACAACATCGTCCCTCGGGCAGTAGGCCCAGTGGGACCGCGGGCGTAATTCAGCGGTAGAATGTCAGCTTCCCAAGCTGAACGTCGCCGGTTCGATCCCGGTCGCCCGCTCCACAGAATCCTCAGTGATTACGGCCCGTTGCGAGCTTGGCTCCAACGGGCCGTACTTCGTTCTGGAGGCCCTTCACACCCCGCTTCACACCCCGTCGGGAATCGGGTCGCTGCATCGCCTGCCGCGCCAGCCAGGTCGACGACCTTGGCGAGACCCGCGCGCTGCCCGTCGCGCGCCTCTCGGACGAAGACCTCGTCGCGGAGAAGCTGCTCGCCAACGAAGAGCGCCCCTGGGACGACAGCACCCTCGGCCGCGACGCGATGGTTCTGCTCGTCCTCGAGCACGCGCTCGGCGGCTGTCCGGCGGGCGCCTCGGACAAGGCGCGGGCCGCCTACGGGCCGTCGGTCGAGAGCGCCTGAACGTGCGCGCTGGAGCGCATGCGGGCGCGGCCCGAGAAGCGGGCGCGGGCGTACGAAGCGATGGGCTTGACCGTCGCGGCGAGGGAGATCATCGCGGCGCGGCTGCGCGCGCTGCCGCCCGCCGAGGAGCCGTAGGACGGCGCGGGAGGCGTGCTGCCGTACCGTGCTCGCCCAGCGACCTGCGTCGCTCGTTCGCGCACCACCAGCTCGAGGTCGGGCTGCCCCACGCGCACGTCTGCGTTACGCGTTCTCCGCGGCGATGCGATTCAGTTCCGCCGCCACGGCGGTCTTGTCGAGGCGGCCTTCCGCGACGCCCATGGTCAGCGCGTAGAGAGCGTCCGTCGGCTGGTCGAGGCTGATGCCGTTCGGGTCGAGGAAGACCACGGCCGCCAGCATCCCCGCTCGCTTGTTGCCATCGACGAAGGGGTGATTGCTGACGATGTGGAAGAGGTACGCCGCGGCCATCGCGAACAGCCCCGCATGGGCAAACCCACCACCCAGCCACGCCTGCGGCTGGGCCACGGCCGACTCGAGCAGCCCGCGATCCCGCAGCCCCGCCCCGCCACCGTAGGCGTCAAGCTGCATCGCGTGAATCTCGAGCACGTCCTCGACATCGAGGAAGAGCGGGCCGTCCGTGCTCACTTCGCGAGCTTCTGCAGCGTCTCGTCGTGGACGGACATCATCCGTCGGGTGGACTCGCGAACGCGCTCCCTCTTGGTGAGCTGCACCGGGCGGATGATGAGCGCCTCTCCGTCGGTCTTGATCTCGAGCGCGGTGTCCTTCGTGATGTTGAGCAGTTCGAGAATCGGGCGCTCGATGATGAGTCCGAGGCTGTTCCCGACGGCGGAGAGCTTCTTGATCATGGCAGCCGTGTTGTACGTCCGTATGAACAACGTGCCAACCGGGGGCCCCACGCGGAGCGCGCCCCGCGTGACCCGTTCCCCGCTCCCGATCACGCTGCGACGTCGCGGCGGTAGCCCAGCGTCGACAACCTCCGTCTGGATGAACACGAGGCGCGGAGCGCGCTGGGAGAAGATCACCACGGGATGCACGAACCAGCGTCGGCAGGTCGCGCCGGACTTCAAAGGTGACCGGGCGTCCCTCGACCCGCGGCGACGGCGTCGCGAGCGTCGCGATCGCTTCGTCGATGGCGGCCGAGATCTGCAGCGCGGCAACCGGGTTGCGTTCGAGGAGGTACTCGAGGAGGTCGTCGAGGTCGGCACGCGCCTGCGCCGACAGCTCCACCCGATCCGCGGTCATCGCGATGGGTGCGCGGCGATCTTTGCGGCGATCCAGGCCTTCACGGTCTCCCACGGCACCGTGCGCCCCGCGCGAATGTCCTCGATGCCGCGCTCGATCTTGGCCTCAAGCGCCGGCGTCAGTTCGTGTAGACGGCCAGCTACTTCTGCGTGAGTTTGACCCTCACGGGCGAGCGGTGTCTTTTCACCGGGAAGTGAGCCTGTCGCTCGGGGGCTCTGCCGCCGGACCCCCGAGCGAAGAGGCAGGGCTCCCTCCTCGGGGTTCCCGGGGTTGTGGGTGTCGTTTGGTCGCGCCTCGTCCCGGATCTCCCGAAGGTCGGTCCACTGCAGGCGTGAGGGTCGCGGCGAAGCAGTGCCAGCTACGATGTGTCGGTGATCGCGGGAACCAACGATCGCAGGCTGCCAGCCGTTCAGCGCCGCCTCCGGTCTACCCGTCGTCGGTCGCCCTGCTGGCGGTGGACGCTACCCCAGCCGCCACGGCTACGCCGCGATCCTCGGTGTTACGAGTCGCGCGTGCGCACGCCCTTCTTGCGCCACGAGTCGGCATCGACGTCGAGCGTGTGGCAGTGCTGCGCGAAGCGATCGACGAGCGCGGCCACGCTCACGCTGCGCCGCGAGCCGAGCTCGGATGCGCTCCGCAGCAAGGCGCGCGGCCTCCCGCTCGCCGTCGCTGGTGGTGCCCGCGTGCAGCGCCTCGATCGTACGGAGCTTCGACCAGTGCGTTGCCTCGTCCATCGCGGGCGCCACCGTAGCCCATGCCGATGATGGACATCGAGAACGTAGAGCATCGGCGCCAACCACGGGCGCGTCAGGCCCTCAACACGGCCTTCGCGGAGGGGTCACAGTCCAACGGCGGAAGTTCTCCGCCCGCTCGCCCTGGACGGCGGAAGCGATTGACGACGCCGGGAGAATTTCGCTATCAGGCAACCTGGTCGCCACCCATTCGGGAAGCGACGAGCAGGGGGGCGGGGAGTCGATGCACACCGACGATGACCACTGGACGGGGCCATCCTCCGGCTACGCAATGCGGCGTATCCCGGCGCAGATCCTTCGCGCGGGCTCACCGACAGGTGAGGCCGCACCGACGGCCCGACGCCTGACCCTCCGCAAGCCCTACTGGATCGGCCTCCTCCCCGTCTCTCCGGCACTCTGGATGACCGGGTACGACGCAGGATCCGTCGCTCCGTCGACTCCGCCCGTCACGTCTCTTGAGCGACTCGACATCATCGACTTCGCGAACCGACTCTCGGTGTTCGATGGCCTCTCCCCAGCCTACAGGATTCGTGGACGCAACGTGTCTCTGCGAAGAGTCGCCAATGGCTACCGACTCCCGACGGAGGTCGAATGGGAATGCGCGGTGCGCACGGGCGCAGTCTCGACCGACGACAGCGAACAGGGCCGAAGCGGCGCAATATGCCACCAGCTTCCCGCGAACTCGGCGCCGGGATTCGCGATCCGGCTCGTGCGGAGCGCAGACCCCGCTGACGCCCCGCGGGGCACGCGCGCAGGCACTTCCCCCAGCGCCACGAACGGCAGCGAAGAGACCACCGCAGTCGCCCCGGCCAATGCGCCTCCACGGGCGAAGAAGTCCCCACGCCGAAGACCGCTGCTCGACGCAAAGCACCGAAAGCATCTCGCGGCAGCCCGCAAACTCTACAGTGCGGACGACTTGATGTCTGTTCGGCAGGGGTTGGAATACCTGTCTTCGCTCGATGATCCTGCGCTCTTGAAGATCCTGAGTTCGGGAGTGCGCGAGACGGAAGACCAGCCGTGCGCGTGGGGCGAACTGAAACGCTACGTTCGTCCGGAGTTCGGCAAGTATGCGGCCTTGTGGGCCGCGGGCCTGGCGGGGATGCTGACCGATGTCCACCGCCTGGACCTCCACGGGTTCACCGAACTCCCGGACCTCACCCCGCTCGTCGGGATGGTCGAACTCACCGAGCTCAACCTCAGGTGGTGCGGAAAGATCAGCGACTTCACGCCCCTCGCCGGCCTCGTCGCGCTGACCCACCTCGACTTGCAGGGTTGCGCGCAATTCACGGACCTCACACCAATCGCGGGGCTCTCTACCCTCACGAGCCTTGACCTGACCCACTGCGATCAAATCGCCGACCTCACCCCGATCTCACGCCTTACGGCCCTCACCGCCCTGACACTCCGCGGCGGTCCGGACCTGACTGACCTCCGTCTGCTTTCGGGGCTTTCCGCGCTCAAGCGCCTTGAAATCTATGACGGTGACGGACTGACCGACCTCGCCGGGCTCGCCGGGCTCACTGAGCTCACCAGCCTCTGCGTGAGGGGCGAACTGATCACCGATCTGACACCGATCGCGAGCCTGTCGGCGCTGAAATATCTGCAATTGAGCAGTAAACGGATCACCCATCTGACGCCGATCGCGGGGCTCACCAAACTCGTGACGCTCGATCTGAGCGCCTGCCGTCATGTCACCGATCTCAAGCCGCTGGCCGGCCTCTCCGACCTCGTCATTCTCAGCCTCCACGGGGGCCGACAACTCGCTGATCTCACACCGCTCGCAGGGTTGTCCGCGCTGTCCTATCTCGAAGTGGAGAGGTGCGCGCCGGGCACTGATTTCACGCCACTTGCAGGCCTCGCCGACCTCAGCCACATCGACCTGCGAAACTGCGATCGGCTCACCAATCTCGACGGGTTTGCAGAGCTGTTCAACCTCAACATGCTCAACCTCGGGGAGTGCGACCAGCTCACGGCCTCGCGCATAACTTCGACACGCGGGCAGCTCACGCGGCGGCGAGCATCGGCTCCACCACCTTGCGACTCCGCACCCTGGGCCGCGCGGGCGTCGG
>CAIOSS010001291.1 GCA_903860995.1 uncultured delta proteobacterium
AACGAGACGCTTGCGTGGCGGCGGAGGCTTGGGCAGGTTCGGGGTGCACGGCTCGTCGGCGTCGTTGGAGTTGGTCTTCGCAACCCGCCTCCTGCCCCACCGCGGGCCGTGTCTGCAACCCCTGCCAGGAGCTCCCGCGCCATCACGCCATGTCGAAGTTATGCGCGAGGCCCGAGATGGCCTTCGCCGGGCGCTTACGCCGACACGGCGTTGGATCGCGAGGAACGCCCCCGCAGTCAACCGAACCCACAGTCTCTCAGCGCCGGGAAAGCAGCAATACACGCTGGAGATTGGTTAATGCGACTTGGAGGCGTTCGATGTCGGTTGAGATCCAGCTATACTGTAGGCACCAGCGCACCACATCATTGGCGGCAATTTGAACGCTACAGGCGAAACCTCGAAGATCTCCAGTCGCTTCGCCACATACCTCGGGAACGCGAGAGCGTCGCACGCCGACGACCCTGATCATCCCACCCGGCAATTTGTGAATTTGAACCAAGAATGGACCATCCATAAAGGAAACATCGACATGATCTCTGCCTCCGGAAACGATCTGACACAATGCGTCACACAGCCAAGCGGTAACGACAACGACAAAGTCGCTCCAGCCTTCCTCGGGAAAGCACCATTCGCCACCACGAACCCAAATTCGACCCGTCTCGGAGGTTCCACACCGTTGGACCGAAGCTACGTCGATCATCAGTTCCAGATCAAACGTCATCGACTCGCCTCCTCGCCTCAAGCGCCTCAGAACCTCGGATAGGCCGTTTCGATGTGGCGCTGCACTCGATTTATCCACATCTCGATTTCAATGCCTGCGCCAGAACCTCTCACCAACGCCCTGTCTCCCTGGGAGCTCACTAGCTCCGGGGGATAGGCGAACCAACGCGGCACCCTCGCTGGCACGTATCCGCTCCAGTTACCGGAACGCCTATTATCAGCAGGACACCGTCCCGCGAGCGCTGCCAAGAGCTCCCGGGACGCCGTCTTGGGCGCCGGGGGAGGCGTCGCTCGCCGGCCGCCGGTAGGGTCGGAACCCGACATTTCTACTTGGGGCTGAACCCGACATTTCTACTACGGTTTGACACCCCGACTGCTCGACGAACACGCACCTGTCGTGGCCGCAGATGGGGGTCTACGCGCCCTGGTCGCCGCCCAGGCCGTAGGTCGCGCGGGCGTGAGCGAGCGCCGCGGGGCGCACCACCGCGGCGCAAGCGCGCAGCACCGCCGCGTCGACCCCCATCCACACCACCATCGCCAGAGGACCGGCGCCCCAGCGCCACCGGTCGCCCAGCGCGAGCACCACGCCCGTCACACCGATCAGCGCCGCGCTCGCGCCCGTCACGACGAGCAGCGCCATCGCGATCGACCGCGACCGCGGCAGGTGGTCGCCGTAGGGCCGCGGTACGAGCGACTCCGCGTTGTGCATCGCGGCGGCCTGCACGAGGCCCAGGCCGCGCTCGCCGCCGACCCGGCCGCTCGACGAGAGGTCTTGCGTGCCGCTCACGCCCACGACGCGGTCGCTGAGCCAGTCGGCGTTGAGCCCCGCGGCGCCCGCGATGCGCTCGGCGAGGGCCACGGCATCGTCGACCGCCGACGCGCGCGCGACCTGAACCATCGACTCGTCGAAGAGGAGCGCCACGGCCCCGGCCGTCACCGGGTGGGTGATCCCGCCCACGCTGTTCACCATCACGGTGATCTCGCGCTCTACCGAGACGCGGCGCAGGTCGCCGAGCGGTCGCTCGTGGCCGTCGATGCTCACCGTCGCGGGACGCCGCGCGTCGCGATACCCGTCGCCCGCGTGCTCGGGCTCGATCGCGAGCGAACGCTTCATCTGCCGCACCACCGGCCGCTGCGCGAGGCTCTTCACCCGCCGGGACATCGCCGCGCCCGTAAGCCCGAACACCACCAGCAGCGCCGCCGCGTCGGACACGCCGAACCCCGCCTCGAATGCGAGCAGCCCGCCCCCGAGCACGAACGCCGCGGCGACCACGGGCGGCCCCCACGGTGGCAGCCACCGCTCCACCCTGAGGCCTGCCCCCTTCTCGACGACTCGCACACCCATGATTGACATCGTCATGGACACTACACGTCGCGCAGAAAGCGAGACAACCGCCGCGATCGACGTCACCCGTCGCGCCGTCGTCTCGTCCCCGGCTTCTCCGTCGCGTACACCGCGCCCGTCGACGCGCGAAGGTCCCGCGGCCTCCCGCCGTGCGCCGCAGCCCGTCCATCCCGTCGTCGCGCGCTTCGCCGCTCCCCTCGTTCGCGCGATCACCCGTACGATCACCCCGCGCCGCGCGTCGCGCGTCGGCGCCGCGGTCGCCACGAAGGTCGGCGTGCGGCCATCGTCGCCGCAGGCGAACACCCCGTCGGCCATCAGCATGTGCAGGTGCGGGTTGAGGTTGAGGTTGAGGCTCCCGCCGAAGCGTTGCACATACGTCACCGTGGCCACCTCGACCCGCGCGCCCGGCACCGTCCCTGCCGTCGCCCGCAGCCACGCCCGCACCTCCACGAAGAACACACGCGACACCGCGTTGAGCAGCGCCGGATCGCGCGCCACCGGCAGCCGCAGTTCCCACAGCAGCGAGAGCACCCACTGGCGGTACGGCACCGCGGGTAGCACCCGATCGCACTGCCGCGCGGCGGGCGCGCGCCTGCGCCGACCCCCGCCGCGCGAGCACACCCCCCCGGGCTGGCCCGAGAACGCCCCC
>CAIOSS010001292.1 GCA_903860995.1 uncultured delta proteobacterium
GCCCGGCCGCCCAGTCCTGTCAGGACGGGGCATGTCGGCCGGTGTGCCCGACGGGGCAGGTGCTCTGCAACGGCGCGTGCGTCGACCTACGCTCCGACGCCGCCAACTGCGGCGGCTGCGGCGCCGTGTGCGCAGCGGGCCTGGTCTGCGTCGCCGGGGCGTGCACCTGCGACTGCCCGCCGGCGAATGCGTGCTGCCCCAGCGGCGGCAGCGTCGCGTGCGTGACGCCCGCCACCGATCCGGCCAACTGCGGGGCGTGCGGGCGAGCCTGCCCGGCCGGTCAGCAGTGCACCGACGGCGCCTGCGTCCTGGCGTCGTGCGCCGCGCCGCGGACGCTCTGCAGCGGGGCGTGTGTCGACGCGCAGACCGACCCCACGAACTGCGGCGCGTGCGGCAACCGCTGCGCCGCGGGGCAGTCTTGCGCGGCCGGGCGGTGCGCGTGCCCGGCGGGGCAGACGAGCTGCAGCGGGCGCTGCGTGGCCACCGCGACCGACCCGGCCAACTGCGGCAGCTGCGGCAGCGCCTGCGGCGCCGGGGCGTCGTGCGTCGCGGGGCGGTGCGTCTGCACGGCGCCGCGGCTGAGCTGCGGCGGGGCCTGCGTGAGCGTGCTGTCCGATGAAGCCAACTGCGGCGACTGCGGGCGCGTTTGCCCCACGAGCGCGACGTGCACCAACGGCGTGTGCGCGTGCCCGGCGGGCTCGGTCTCCGACGGCCGGGTGTGCCGCAGCCTGCGGTACGACCCGTCGAACTGCGGGCAGGTCGGCAACGCCTGCCGCGCCGATCAGGTGTGCACCGCGGGCGCCTGCGTCTGCCGCCCGGGCCTCACCTCAGGTCGCAACGGGAGCTTCTGCACCGATCTGCAGTCGAGCCCGAACAACTGCGGCACGCTCGGACGTCGCTGCAACTCCAACCAGGCCTGCGTGCGAGGCTCGTGCGCCGGGACGGGGTCATGTTCGTCGCCCCGCGCGAACTGCAGCGGGTGGTGCGTCAACACGCAGTCCCACCCCTTCCACTGCGGGCGCTGCGGCGAGGCCTGCGCGCGCAACGAGGTGTGCGTCGCGGGAAATTGCCGCGCTTACTACGCCGTCAACCCCTGCCTGACCTGCCCGTGCCCGGGCTGCCGCGGGGGCGAGGCGTGCTGCCCGACGCCCGACCGCGCCGCCACCACCTGCGTCGAGGGCGGGCGCTGCTCGTAGCGCGGCCGATGCCAACGCGTCAGGAGTGCGAGCGGATGAAGTGGTAGAGCGTGAAGGTCAGCGTGACGAGCCCGGCGCCCTTGAGCAGCAGGGCGACCGGGTCGAGGCCCGCCTCGCGGTTGGCGCGCTGGTTTCCGATGCTGGTGCCGAGCCCGAGCAGGGCGCAGCCCGCGAAGAGACCGGCGGCGAGCATCTGCAATGTCATCGCGGACATCATCGAGGTCTCCATCAGGGCGCGCAGCCTACCGCGATCTCGATGGCCCCGTTGCTGGCGTAGGGGGGGTGTTGCCCCGCGCACGACTCCGCGCCCACACTGAGCGGTGATGTCCCCGACACTCGGCTCCAGGGTCGGCGCGTGGCGTGATCGTCTCCTCGCGCGATGGCGCTCGCCGTCGCGCGCGCTGCCCCGCTCGCCCTACCGCGTCGCCGCGCCGCCACCCCGGGTGCGCCCGGCGCGCCCGTCCCCGCTGCGCGCCTCCCTCACGGCACTGCGGGGCCTCTGGAGCCTCGAGCGACTGCGCTGGATCGCCGCCGCGGCAACCCTCGGGGTGTGCTCGACGGCGTGCTTCGTGCTGCTGGAGCGGTCGGCGCGTGCGGCGGCCCCGCACGTTCCGACCCCCGTCACCCACCTGCTCGCGCTCCCCTTCGGGCTCGTCGTGGGGCTCATCGCGGCGGTGGTCTTCCTCGCCTTCGGGGCGGCGGTCATGGCGCTCGGAGCCATGCTGCTGATCTCGATCGTGCACGCCGTCGTGGGCCTCGCGCGCTCGGCCTGGACCCTCCTCGTCGTGCTCCCACGGGAGTTCTTTGCGCGCGACGGGGGCGGCTGAGCAGCGCGGAGGGGGGGCGCGAAAACGGGCCGCGCCCCGACGCTGCCACCCGGAGGCTGCGCCGACGTGCGATCCTCCCCAAACGATGCCTGACACCTCGCCCAATGAACTCAGTCCCCGCTTCCTGAAGAACCTCGAAGCGCTCGCCGCGCCCGCCCCCGCGCTCCATGAGCTCGTGAAGGCGGTGCTCGCGATCAACGATCAGGACAAGCGGGTCTTCGTCAGCACGGTGACCAACGCGCACCTCTACGCCGGCCTCGACTACCTGCTGCGCATCGAGTTTCCGCGCGGCAGCGAGCTGCGGCTGCACCGCGACACCACCAAGGCCATCAGCGCGGGTGCCAACAAGCGCCGCGCGGAGGAGTTCTTCCGCGAGGTGTACACGCTCGCGATGACCCACAGGGGCTACAAGGCCGGCTGGGCCGACCTCAACACCACCCGCGACGTGCTCACCCTCCGCGGCCCGGTGCCGCAGACCTTCGTGGACTCCCTCGTCGCCCTCATCGCCTCCGCCCCCGTCGAGGAAGAAGAAGAGGAGACGGAGGAGGAGGCCGGCGCCGAGCAGGCCGCGGCGTCCGAGAGCCCCGCGGCGGCAGAGTAGCGGCCGAGCACGACCATGGCGACGCCCCGCTCGGCCGACGTCCGCGATCCGCTGCTGGCCGAGGCGCTGCTGCGCCACGAGGGCGCGTGGGTGCCGATGTTCCTCGCGCGGGCGGCGCTGGGCTTGACCTCGGTGGTGTGGGTCGCGACCACCGCCGACGGCGCCGGGAGCGTGGCGCTGCTCTCCCCGGTCGAGGCCAGCGCATGGCTCAAGGCCCGGGGCGACACGAAGGGCGCCGCGCGCGTCGCAGGCACCCCCACGCCCGGATCGGCGTGGGGCGTCGGCGTCGGGGCCGACAGCCACGCCGTGTGGCCCATCGCGATGACCCCCATCCTCACCCGCGGCGGCTGAGGGCGCCCGCCATCACCGTGATGCACCCCACCGGGACCCGCCGCACCAGCAGCACCCCGTTGCCGCTCCGATAGATCCGCAGGCCTTCCGCCCGCAGCGCCCCGGGGTCGACCCCGAACAGCACCGGCAGGCGCTCGACGCGGCGCTCGCCGCAGGGGTCACCCGCGCCGAGGTGGCGGTCGAGGCCAACGGCTGGGAGCTCACGCTGCGCTTCGTCGAGCTGGGCGTCGGCGCGGCCGTGGTCAGCGGGTTCTGCCACCTGCCGCCGGTCGTCGTGGCGCGTCCGGTGCCCGGAGCTGCCCGCGAAGACCTACCACCTCGTGCGGCGGCGGAAGGGCGCGCGAGGCCCAGAGCAGGAGGCCCTGCGACGCGCGCTGCTCGCCGGGTGCGCCGCGTGGCGTCGATGACCGCACGCGGATCATGGGCGCTCCTTGACGCCCATGTCGCGCGGGGGCTACCGCCCTCGGTCTGGTCCATGCGATTTCTCCTCGCGCCCTGCGCTGTGCTCGCCAGCGTCCTCGCGAGGGCGTGCGGCCACGGCCCCGGAGCCCTTGAGGGTGATCAGCGACGACCCCTCCGACGCCCCCATCGCGGGCGCGACCGCCGACGACCTGCGGGTCTTCGCCGAGGGCGGCCTCGTCTTCGACCGGGTGTTCCGCCCCTCGCAGGGCGTCGGGCCGGTGTTCATCCAGGCGAGCTGCCGCGCCTGTCACGGCGCTGGCGGTCGCGGGCCCGGCAGCGTCACCCGCCTCGCCATCGTCGACCGCGCAGGCGAGCCCGCCGACGCCGCGCGCTGGCTCCCCTATGGATCGACGGCCCGGCGACGCTTCGCCGCCGGGGCGACGCGCGGCGTGACGGCCCCCGTCCCCGCGGAGCCCGACCGCCTGCTGCGCTCGATGCGCGTGGGCCCGGCCGTGTTCGGCCGCGGCTGGATCGAAGCCGTCGCGGACGAGTCCATCCTCGCGCAGGAGCGGCTACAGGCGAGCGCCGCGGGGCAGGTAAGCGGTCGGGTCAACCGCCTCGCCGACGGGCGCATCGGGCGCCTCGGGGTGAGGGCCCGGCTCGCCGACCTGGAGTCCTTCGCGGCGGAGGCGTTCCAGGGCGACATGGGCCTCACGTCGCCGCGGGCGCCCGCCGAGGTGCCCAACCCCGACGGGCTCACGGACGACCTCCGCCCCGGCGTCGACCTCCGCGACGACGTCGTGCGCGCCGCCGCGGGCTACGTGCGAAGGCTCGCCATCCCGGCACGCGCGGGCCTCGCCGAGCCTGGGCGCCGCCTCTTCGCCGACGTGGGCTGCGCGGACTGCCACGCGCCCTCGCTGCGCACCCGGGCGGACTACCCCGTGGCCGCGATGGCCGCGCAGGACGCCGCGCTCTACTCCGACCTGCTGCTGCACGACCTGGGGCCCTCGCTCGCCGACGGCATCACGGGAGAGGGCGTCGCCACGGGGCGCGAGTGGCGCACCGCGCCGCTGTTGGGCGTGCGCTTCTCCCGCAGCTTCCTGCACGACGGGCGCGCGGGCTCCATCGAGGAGGCAGTGCGCCTCCACGGCGGCGACGGCTCGGAGGCGGCGGCGTCGGTGCGGCGCTTCGACGCGCTCTCCGCGGGTGACCGCGCGGCCCTGGTCGACTTCGTGCGGCGGCTCTGACCGTGCGACGCCTCCGCAAGACCGCGATGGCGGTGATCGCGCTCTGGTACCTCGCCGTGGGCGGCGGACGGGCGGCCGACCTGCCCCCGGCGCAGCGCGTGACCCTCGACGTGAAGGCCTACGTCGCGTCCGAGATGATCACGCTGGAGCGCGCCGCCCGCGAGCTGCAGGCCGCCGCCCCGCCGCCCGACGCGGACGGGTGGAGCGCGGTCGCGGACCCCATCGCCGTGCGCCGGATGCGCGCGAGCTGGGGGCGCATGCGTGCGGCCTACGAGCACATCGAGGCCGCGATCACGGTGCTCTTCCCGGAGACCGACGTCGCCGTCGACGCGCGCCAGGCCGGGGGGTTTCGCGACGCGCTCGTGCAGTGGATGGTCGACGACGTGGCGGCGATGCGCCGGGAGTTTTGCCCGCTCGCGCTGGACCCGGCGGCGGCGTACCGGGGCGTGGTGGCGTCGATGCGCGAGCAGTCGGAGAAGGTCGACCTCGCGGCGACGGCGGCGGAGGAGTCCCGCTACGCGCAGCGCACGCTGGCGGACATGCGCGCCAACCTGGAGGGCAGCGCGGTGATCTTCGGGTGCTTCCGGCCGTGGCTGCACGCCGAGGGGCACGCTGCCCTCGCCGACGCGATCGACCGGCGGCTGCGGCGCCTCCAGGCGCGCTACGCGGCCCTCCCCGGCGACGCCCTGCCCGCGGTGCCGGAGGGCTGGAACCCCGACGCCCCGACGCCCGCCTACCTGGCGAGCCCCTACGGCGCGCTGCGCGCTGAGCTGCTCGCGGAGTCCGACCCCGATCGCGAGGGGTCGCTCGCGGCGATGATGGTCCGCGCCGGCCAGGCCATCGGGGTCGAGGTGCGCTGAGGCAGGTCCGTTGCGTGGCCGTCACCCCGGCGCGCGGGAGCCTTTGGTTTGGTGCGCACCCCCCCCAATGCTGCGCGCGCACTGCCTCGCTCTCGTGACCGCTGCCCTCCTCGTCGGCTGTTCGGACGACCCGGCGGTCAGCGTCGCGGACGCCGCCGTCGACGACGTGCCGACCACCGACATCACGGCCGCCGACGTCACGGCCGCCGACGCGCCCGACGTGGTGATCGAGCCTGAGGACGTCCCGCCCCCCGACCGGTCGCGGCCGCCGGACGTGGCGCGCACCGAGCCCGACGAGGCGCGGGCCACGCAGCGGCAGGCCTGCACCTTCGGGCCCGGCGCGTGGGCGGCGGAGACCGTCGGGCGCGAGGTGTCCGTCGGCGAGCAGATGCCCATCGACCACATCATCGTGGTGATGCAGGAGAACCGCTCCTTCGATCACTACTTCCGTCGGCTGCCGCAGGCGAGCAACCCGCAGCCCGACGTCGACGTGGCGGCGGACGACTGGACCAACCCCCGCGCCGACGGGACGCCGGTGCGCTTCCACCACGACACCGAGCGCTGCATCCGCGACGGCGCCCACGGGTGGAACCCCGTGCACCGCCAGTACAACGACGACCGCATGGACGGCTTCGTGGTCACGAGCGACCCCGCGGGCGACCGCGCGCTCACCTACTTCGACGAGAGCGACATCCCGTTCTACTACGCGCTGGCGACCACCTTCGCGATCGGCGACCGCTACTTCAGCTCGCTCCTCGGGCCGACGGCGCCCAACCGCATCTACCTGATGGCGGGCAACTCCTTCGGGCTCGCGCACAACACCCTGGTCTCGCAGGACACGCGCAACACCCCCGTCAACCACCTCTTCAGCTCGCTCGACGCCGCGGGCGTTAGCTGGAAGGACTACGCTGGCGGCCCCCGCATGCTCGGGTTCTTCCCGTACTACGGCATCCTCCGCGCGGCGACGCGGGAGCACTACGGCAGCATCGACGACCTCCACCGCGACCTCGCCGCGGGCACCCTCCCGGCGGTCACCATCGTCGAGCCCAACTACGTCGGCGACGGCGGCGACCGCGTCGACGAGCACCCTCCCGGCATCCCCATGCAGGGCGAGCGCTACGTCGAGCGCATCGTGCGCTCCCTCATGACCTCCCCCCCTCTGGGCCCGCAGCGCCCTCTTCGTCGTGTACGACGAGCACGGCGGCTTCGCCGACCACGCCGTCCCGCCCGCCGCGTGCGAGCCTGCCGCGCTCACCCCGCGCATCAACGGCATGCCCGCCCCGGGGCGCTTCGATCGCCTCGGCGTGCGCGTGCCCTTCCTGGTCGTGTCGCCTTACGCCCGGCGGCACTTGGTGTCGCACCGCACCTTCGACCACGCGTCCATCCTGCGCTTCATCGAGGCGTGCTTCGGGCTCCCCGCGCTCACCCGCCGCGACGCCAACGCCAACATCCCGACGGACCTCTTCGACTTCGCCAACCCCCCGTTCATGACGCCGCCCACGCTGCCGTCGGCCGGGGCGGTCGACCCCGCGGTGCGCGCCCGCTGCGCCCGGGAGTTTCCCGCCGAGGGCGCGTTCTGACCCGCCCCCGAGCGGCGCTGCTGGCCGCCCTCCTCGCGATGTCGTGCCGGGGCGCCCGCCCGATCGCGCCCCCCGACGCCGGCACCTTCGTCGCGTTCGCCCCAGACTTCGCGGGCTTCCGCCGGTGGCAGCGCACCTCCCTCGGGCGCTTCTCCGCGGGCGGCCACCTCGAAGGCCCTGAGCAGTACGCGTACATCAACCGCCCGCGCGCCCCGAGCGAGCGCACCTTCGAGACGGGCACGATGATCGTGCGCACCCTCAACCCGCGCACTGGCCTCCAGGACCCGTACGCGACCGGGGGCGACGGCGCGGGCTGCAACACCTGCCACGGCAGCGCCGACGCGCGCATCTACGACGGCGTGCTCAGCCCCGCCGTGCGCCCGCCCGACCCGTGAGCCTACCGGCCGCTGAGGAGCGCGGCCAGGCCCACGGCGAGCAGCGCCAGGCTCACGGCGCCCACGATCAGCGCCAGCGCGCTCCCGCGGGGGGCGGGCTCTGCGCGCGGGGCCTCGAGCACCGGCGCGGGGGTCGGCTCGACGGCGGGGGGGAACTCCTCGATGGGCGCATCGGGGGGAGGGAGCTTCAAGCTGACCCGGTAGGTCTCGTGAAGGTCGCGGCAGAAGGCGCCGAAGTCACCCCGCGCGAGGTCGAGATGCACCACGCACTCGTCGCGCGCCATCTCTTCGAGCCATGCGTCGTCGATCGCGCGGCCCTCGTCGAACTCGTGCGCGAGGCGCTCGGCCCAGCGCAGCGCGGCGACCATCCGCCCGACGTTGTCGCCGCGGCGCAGCGCGCGGGCGGGCTGGTGGTGCAGGGCCACGACGCTAGGGAGCGGCTCGGGGATCTGCCACTCGGTGAACATCCGGGCGCCGAGCGCGGCGTGGTCGAAGCCGTAGAGCTCGCGCTCCTTGAGGTGGATCACGTCGGGCTGGCCGGCGAACTCGCGCACGAGCAGCGCGTAGTCGTCGTCGCCCGACTGGATCAGGATGAGCTTGCCGAAGTCGTGCAGCAGCCCGCAGGAGTACATCTCCTCGGCGGAGAGGGCGCAGCGCGGGGCGATGTGCCGGGCGAGCGCGGCCACCGAGGAGGAGTGCCGGAAGGTCTCCGCCACGCCCGGCGACTCGTCCTCGAACCAGTCGAGGACGGCGGCGGCCTTGGCGATCTCCGTGAGGTTCTTGAGGCCGAGCAGGGTCACCGCCACGCGGATCTTGCGGATCTGCACGCGCAGACCGAACACCGGCGAGTTGACCACCCGTAGCACCCGCGCCGCGAGCGAGGTGTCCGACTCGATGGCCTCGGCGATCTCGTCGACGCGGAAGTCTGGTGAGCGAACGATCTGAAGCAGGCGCTGCGCAGACTGAGGAAACGCCCGCACCCCGTGGGCGCGGGACATCGTCGCAGCGAGGCTCTTCGAGGCGGCCTGCGCGGCGCGCTCGTCGGCTTCCTCAGTGGCGCGGAGATCGTCCTGGTCGGTCATCGTCGCTTAGCCCGACGGTGCCGGATCGGCGCCTCCGCGTCTATGCGCGCCGTCGATAACACCGCCGAGCGCACCTCGTGCATGGGCGTCGCCACGGCATCTCGCGGGTAGCGCGGCGATCGACGATGACCGACCATTCCTGCCGTGAACTCCCTCCCTGGGCCGAAGCGCCTGAACTCCGTTGGCCTGCTCCTGGGCCTCGCCGCCCTCGTCGGCTGCACCTCGTCGCCTGCCTCCACGCCGGGACCTGTCGACGCCGGCGCTGCCGATGCGCCCGCCGACGCGGCCGCGATCGTCGCCGACGCGGGCAGGTGCGACCCGTCGAGCGACCAGGCGCAGCCGCGCGGTGACGCGGCCGGCGCCGTCGACCCGGTGACGGGGATGTTCTACCTGTTCGGTGGCGACGTCGGGCCGGTAGTGTCGTGCATGGCGAGGCCGGCTTTCAGCGATGAGACATGGCGCTTCGATCCGCGCTGCGGCCGCTGGGACCGCCTGAGCCCCGATGGCCACCCCGGCGCTCGCGCCCGCACGGCCTACGCCCTCGACGCCCGCCGCCGCCGGATGATCATATTCGGCGGTCGATCGCGGGCCAGCTCCACCGGCGCGTACACCGTCTACCAAGAGCTCTGGACCCTCGATCTCGCGACCGGCGCCTGGACCATGGCCCCCGCCCAGGCCGACGGCCCCGTCGCGCGGGCCAACGCGACGCTCACCGTCGACGACGCCACCGACGCCGCGGTGCTGTTCGGCGGCAACACCAGCACGGACGGCGCGCGCTTCACCCCCCGCAACGACGCCTGGCGGCTCGACCTCGCCACGCTCCGCTGGAGCCGCGTCGTGAGCGACCGCTCGCCGCCGGCCCGGCAGTTTCACGCGGCGGCGGCGCTCGCGGGGGCCGTGGTGGTCGTCGGCGGCGGCGACAGCAACGCCTTCCTCGGGCCCTTCCTGCGCGACGCCTGGCGCCTCGATCTGGCCACCGATCAGTGGTCGCCGCTCGCCCTTGCCGACGACGCCGACGCGCTGCAGGCCCGCATCAGCCACGGGCTCGTCGCGCGGGCCGACGACCTCGTGGTGGTCGGCGGCCACGACGACGGCGCGCTGGGCAACCGCAACGACGTGCTCACCCTCAGCGCGGCGGGCGCGGTCGCGCTGGCCTCCGAGGGAGACGTGCTACAGACGCCGGGCCGCGGGTTCTGCGACTTCCCGGCGGACTTCGCCCGCCTCGATGCGTCGTCGCCAGAGCGCCGGAGCGCCTTCGTGCTGGCCCCCGACCCGTCGCGCCAGCGGGTGATCGTGTACGGCGGCAAGACCGACTGCGGCACCGCCAGCGACGTCTGGGCGCTCGACCTGCGCACGCTCACCTGGACGGTGCTCCGCGCGTCGAACGACGGGCTCTCCTGCGGGCGCACCGGCCGGGAGATGTGCCGCGGGCTGTGCACGTAACGCGGCTGCGCGCCGGGCGACCTCGCGGCGGCGCCCGAAGGGGGGCCAACCTCGGGCGCCGACGCCGAGTCGCCGCGAAGGGCCACCGTATCTTCACGCCGCGCTGACGCGCCTGTCGCAGAACCGTGACGCGGGGCGGATATCACGGACGTCCACCGCGATGCCGACGCCGCGCGTCACGCCATCAACGAGGGTGGAGGGGCTGAGGGCCGCTGCTGATCGACGGGCCCGCGAAGCGGGTGTGGGTGGACGACGAGCCGGTGTCGCTGACCGACCGGGAGGTCGCGCTGCTCGTGCTGCTGGCGGAGCGCCGCGAGCAGGTGCTGACGCGGGAGGCCCTGACGCGCGCGGTCTGGGGCGACGCCGTGGCGGCGGACGGTCGTGCGGTGGACATCCTGGTCGTGCGCCTGCGGCTGAAGCTGCGGTCTGCGCGGGGCCATCTGCACACGGTCCGCGGCGTCGGCTA
>CAIOSS010001293.1 GCA_903860995.1 uncultured delta proteobacterium
CCTGCGCCGACGCCCGTCCTCGTGGTCGCCCCGCCGGCGCCCCCGCCGGTCGTCCGGTCCGCGGGGCGCCCGCTCCCGCCGGTGGTCTTCTGGGTGGGCCTCGCCGCCACGGCCGTGAGCGGCGGCGTGCTGGTGTGGTCGGGCCTCGACACGCTCTCCGCCCGCGACGCCTACGTCCAGCGCCCCAGCGAGGCGGGGTACCTCGACGGCGCCGGGCGGGAGACCCGCACCGACGCGCTCATCGCCACCACCGCCGCGCTCGGCGTCGCCACCGCCGTGGTGGGGGCGCTCCTCACGGAGTGGTCGGGCCGCGGGGCGGAGCGCGCGGGACTGCGCGTCGCCCCGTGGTTCGGGCGGGTTGATGGTGGCGCTGGGGTCGGGGTGGTAGGGTCGTTCTAGCGGCCGCTCGGGCGCCGCACGAGAGGCCATGAGCGAAGCAACAGCGACAGCCGAGCGGGAGATGCTCGACCGGTATGAGCTCATCGCGCCGCTGGCGCGCGGCGGCATGGGGAGCGTGCACCTGGCGCGGCTGCCCGGCGCGGGGGGCTTCCAGCGGCTGTACGCCATCAAGGTGATGCACCCGCACCTCGCGGAGGAGACCGAGTTCGTCGACATGCTCCTCGACGAGGCGCGCATCGCGGCGCGCATCCACCACCCCAACGCGGTGCCCATCGTCGACGTGTGCCACAGCCCGCGCGGATTCTACCTCGTGATGGACTACATCGACGGGGTCAACCTCTCGCGGCTGCTCACCGCGACGGCGGCGCTCCCGTGGCGCGAGCGCACCCGCGTCGCCCTGCGGGTGATCGTCGACGCCCTCGCGGGCCTGCACGCCGCGCACGACCTCACCGACGACGAGGGCACCCCCCTCGGCATCGTGCACCGCGACGTCTCCCCGCAGAACATCATGGTCGGCGCCGACGGCGTCGGGCGCATCACGGACTTCGGCATCGCGCTGGCGGCCTCGCGCATCGTCGCGTCGCGCCCGGGGCTCATCAAGGGCAAGCCGTCGTACATGTCCCCGGAGCAGGTCTCGGCGGTGCCGGCCGACCGGCGGGCCGACGTGTTCGCGATGGGCATCGTGCTCTGGGAGGCGCTCACCCAGAAGCGGCTCTTCTACGCCGAGATGGAGGTCGGCGCGCTCATGCAGGTGATGGCCGCGGAGATCAAGGCCCCGAGCGCGGTCGCCCCGGAGGTGCCCGCGGCGCTCGACGCGATGTGCCTGAAGGCCCTGCAGCGCCCGGTGGAAGACCGCTGGCAGAGCGCCCGCGAGATGGGCGCCGCGCTGGAGTCGGCGGCCGCGGCGGAGGGGCTGCTCGCGGGCTCCCACGAGGTCGCCGACGTGATGCGCGTCGCGCTCAAGGACGAGTTCGCCGCGCGCCGGGCCCTCATCCGCGACCACGCCCGGGGCTCGGTCTCGACCGGGCGCGGGCGGGACGCGGCAGCGGCGGGCGCGGCAGCGGGGGACGAGGCCGCGGCGGGCGCCACGGCGCGGCCCTGCGACGACACCGCGATGGCGGGAATGCTGCGGCTGTCGCTCACCCGCGCGGGCGTGCGGACGAA
>CAIOSS010001294.1 GCA_903860995.1 uncultured delta proteobacterium
CGCCGGGGCGCGGCGCCGGCGGCGGCCCCCGGGTGGGGTCGTCGGGGGTCACGGGCTGCTGGCTCTCGAGCCACGTCAGGTGGAGGTCGAGGCAGAACCGGTGGAGGTCTCCCCGCGCGAGCCCGAGGCGCTGCACGTTCTCGTCCCTCGCGACGCCGTCGACCCACGCGTCGTCGATGGGCATCGCGCGGTCGAACTCGTGCGCGAGGCGCTCGGCCAGGCGCAGCGCCGCGACCATCAGCCCGACGGCGCCGCCGACCCGCCTCGCCCGCGCGGGCTGGTGGTGCAGCGAGATGACGCTGGGCAGCGGCTCCGGGAGGTTCCACTCGGCGAGCATGCGGGCGCCGAGGATGGCGTGGTCGTAGCCGTAGATCGCGCGCTCCCTCGCGCAGACCTCGTCGTCGTCCCCCGCTCCCCCGCCGACCAGGCTCGCGTACGACTCGCCAACCGCCTGCACCATGATCAGCTTGCCGTAGTCGTGCAGCAGCCCGCACGTGTACATCTCCTCCGGGGGCAGTCCCGCGCGGGTGGCGATGTGGCGGGCCAGCGAGGCGGTCGCCGAGGAGTGCCGGAAGATCTCCGGCACCCGCTGCGAGTCGTGGTCGAACCAGTCGAGCACCGCCGCCGCGGTGGCGATCTCGTTGAGCCGCTTCAGCCCGAGGAGGGTCACCGCGACGCTGATCTTCCGGACGCGCACCCGCAGCCCGTACGCCGACGAGTTGACGACGCGGAGCACCCGCGCCGCGAGGGAGCTGTCGACCTCGATCGCGCGGCTCAACTCGCCGAGCGTGACGTCGGGGTCGGTCAGGATCTCGAGGAGCCGCTGCGCGGAGACCGAGGCCCGGACGCCGTGCGCCTTCGCCACCGCCGCGGCGAGGCTGCGCGACGCGGCCTCCTCCGCGACGTCGTCGAAGTCCTGCGCGAGATCGGTTTCGTCGACGACGACGGACTCCACGCGCCTGAAGTTGCCGGACTTGCGCCCGCGCGTCATGCACGAAAGCGATCCGGCTCGCAGGACGGCCTCCGCGGAGCGCCGAAAGCCGGGATTTATGGGGTGCGGGTGGTGAGCTTGTCGACGGCGTGGACGGGCGCGCGGTCGCCCTTCATCAGGTGGGCGATGGCGCCGAGCACCAGCCGCTGCTGGTTGAGCATCGACTGCCCCGCGAAGACCGGCGAGACGACCGAGAGGGTGAAGTGCCCGCCGCCGCCGGCGACCTCCACCACCGCGTCGGGGATCTTCGCCAATACAGACTCACGTAAAGCCGTGAGCACGTCGCCCTGGAAATCAGTGTCGTGGTTGGACATCGTCGCTCCCTCTCAATATCGCGGCACGGAGGGGTCGACGCTCGCGCTCCACCCGTCGATGCCGCCCTGCAGGTTGTACACGTACCGGAACCCCTTGCGGACGAACTGCTCCGCCGCCTGCAGGCTGCGCATGCCGTGGTGGCACTGGAACACCAGCGGGGTCGCGCGATCCATCGCGAGGAGTTCCTTCTCCAGGTCGCTGTCGAGCAGCCGGGCGCTGCGGATGCTGGCGCGCTCCCACTCCTCGGGCGTGCGCACGTCGACGAGCTCGAAGCGCTCCCCCCCGTCCATCATCTCCTTCAGCTTCGCGGGCGAGAGCTGCCGCACGCGCGCCGGCTCGTTGGGGTTCTCGATCTTGAACCCCGACCCGTTGGGGCCGTTGACGAAGCCGATGTGCACGCCGTCGGCGCGGAAGGCGGAGCCCCCGTCGAGGTGCAGGGGCATGCCGCCGAGGTCGACGACCACGTCGCCCGCGATGGGCTCGCCGAAGTAGAGGTCGTGCTCATACTTGCCCGAGATCTCCATCCGCATGATCGCGCCGTCGGCGCCCATGGACTTCGCCGCGGCGCGCAGCTCCTTCAGGGCGTCGTCGCTGACCGTCATGGTCGGCTGCTTCGGGCCCACCGCCTCGGCGCCGAGGAGCGCCTGCAGCTCGTCGCGCGCGTGCATCTCCTTCACGATGTCGGCGCCGCCGACGAACTGCCCGTCGACGTAGAGCTGCGGGATGGTGGGCCAGTCGGAGAAGGCCTTCACCCCGTCGCGGATGGCCGGGTCTTCGAGCACGTCCACGGTGTGGTAGCTCGGGAGGAACCCGTCCAGGATGCCCACCACGCTGGCGGAGAAGCCGCAGGCCGGCGCGAAGCGGGCGCCCTTCATGAAGAGCACCACCCGGTGGGCCTTGATGGTGTCTTCGATCGTCTTCCGTACGTCGTCGCTGCTCATACAGGTATTTCCTCGGGGCTGGGATCGGGTGATCGGGCGCATCGCGGTGGACGACCGCGGCGCTTCGCGGGTAACCAATGCCACCGAGCGGCGGTCAGATCCACACCCCTCCGCCGAACCCACCGGAGTTTTCACGCATGAGCCAGGACCTCGCCATTCCCACGGTCGACCTCGACGACCTCCGCGCCGACGTCCCCCGCCGCGACGCCGCCCGCGCCGCGATCCGCGAAGGCTTCGGCGCCTACGGCCTGGTCTACGTGCGCGGGCACGGCATCGCGCCAGAGTCCCTCGACGCCTTCTACGACGCCTTCACGCGCTTCACGGCGCAGCCCGAGGCGGCCAAGCGCCCCTTCGCCCGCCCCGACATCTGGTACCAGCGCGGGTGGACGCCCCCCAACACCGAGCAGGCCGTCGCGGGCGGCGGTCAGCCCGACTTCAAGGAGTGCTACTTCGCCGCCGCGATGCCCCTCGACCCGGAGTGCAAGACCGAGCACCCGGAGATCTGCGCCGACAACGTCTGGCCCGACGATCCCCGCTTCGCCGAGGTCTACACCGCCATGGGCCGCGCGCTCCACGGCGTCGGGCAGGAGCTGCTCCGCGGCGCCGCCCTCGCGCTCGGGCTCGCGGAGGACACCTTCACCAGCCGCATCGACGGCGCGCCGCACGTCACCCGCGCGCTGCGGTACATCCCGCTCACCCCCGAGCAGGTCGAGCATGGCGTGCTCTGGGGCGAGGAGCACACCGACTTCAACCTCCTCACGCTCCTGCCGGGCGGGCGCTTCATCGACCCGAGCGGCCAGCGCTGCCCGCCGCCCGACCCCGACAGTGGGCTCTACCTCCGCACCCGCGCCACCGCGGCGCACCCCGCGGGCCGCAAGGTGCGCGGCGCCGCCCCGCCGGGCTGCCTCGTCGCCCAGGTGGGCCAGCAGTGGGAGATCCTCACCGGCGGCACCTTCCAGGCGACGCCGCACGTCATCACGGCCCCGAAGTCGCCCGGCTACGCGCGGCTCTCCTCGGCGCACTTCGTCCACCTGCACCCGCACCAGGTGCTGACGCCGCTCGGCCCCTTCCGCACCGCGGAGACCGTGCGCGCGTACTCCCCCCCGGTGCTCGCGGGCACCTACGACCTGAAGACCCTGGTCGACATCGCCCTCGCGCCGGCGAGCGCGCTGCACAGCCTCGGGTACCGCCACTACGACCGCCTCGCCGAGCAGCGCTCGCTCCCGCGCTGAAGCCGATCCACACCCTCAACCGTCGGCGAGGGCGTCGATGGGGCTCAGGCAGGCGTCGAAGCCCTCCTGCACCTGCTTCAGGAAGGCGTCGTCGGCGTCGCGGAAGATCAGCACCGCGCGGCAGGTGTGGTCGTCGTCGGGCCACGCGTCGAGGATCAACGACGGATACACCACGTGCTGCACCGCATGGACGATCACCGGCCCGGGCTCGCCGGCGACCTTCAGCAGCGCCTTGCACCGGAGCAGCTTCTCCCCGTGAAACTGCGTCAACAGCGAGAGCCACATGGCGAAGGCGGTCCATCGCATGGTGCGCGGGCGGGCGATGGCGAGCGAGCGCACCCGGGCGTGCGAGGGCGCCGCGGCGACGACCCAGCGGCCCTTCTCGCCCGGCGAGGCCGCGATGAGGCCCCGCACCCGCGCGGTGGACAGATCAGCCGCGAGCCTACCCCGCAGCCGGGCGGGGTCGACGGCGCCGTGGCTCGCGACGTCCACCGTCGCCGCGGGGTTGATCGCGCAGAGCTTCTCCACGAGGGCCGCGGTGCGCGCCTCCCCGGCGAGCTCGGACTTGGTCACCACGAAGTGATCGGCCGCGACCGCCTGCTGGAGCGCCTCGAAGTGCTCGTCGAGCTGACCCGCCCCGTGGGTGGCGTCGACGACGGTGACCACGCCATCGAGCTCGAAGCGCGCGAAGAGCCGCTCGTCGCCGGTGAGCGTCGCGAGCACGGGCCCCGGGTCGGCGAGCCCGGTGGTCTCGACCATCACCCGCGCGAAGGGCGGAACCTCCCCCGCGTCGCGCCGCCGGTCGAGGTCGGTGAGGGTCTCGACGAGGTCGCCAAGCACGGTGCAGCACACGCAGCCGCCCCCCAGCACCATCACCCGGTCGTCGACCTTGCGGACCAGCAGGTGATCGAGGGCGATGGCGCCGAGCTCGTTGATGACCACCGCGGTGTCGGCCAGCTCCGGGCGCCCGATGAGGGCGTTGAGCAGGGTGGTCTTGCCCGCGCCCAGGAAGCCCGTGAGCACCATCACCGGGATGCGCGGCCGCGCGGGGTTCATCGCGCGCACTCTACGCCGGTTGCGGAGCGGGGCGCTCGCCCCGTAGATTCCCCGGCAGGCACTGTATGCACCTCCGACGAACCCTGTGCCTGGCCGCCCTCACCGCCGCCCTCGGCGCGTGCGGGGCGCCGGCCGGGTCCGTCGACCAGGTGGTGAGCGAGGCGGTCGTCTGCGGGCGCGGGCCCACCGTCGAGGGCATCGACGTGTCGCAGTACCAGTCGACCGTCGACTGGCCGAGGGTGCGCGCCGGGGGCAAGCGCTTCGCCATCGCGCGCATCCTGCACTGGCCCGCGAGCGACACGCAGTTCGACCGCAACTGGCGGGAGATCCACGCCAACGGGCTCATCCGCGGCGCGTACATCTACTTCGACCCGCGCTTCGAGGTACCCGCGCAAGCCGACGCGGTCATCCGCGCGGTGGGCCGCCTCGGCGAGGGAGACCTCCCGGTGACCCTCGACGTCGAGCAGCCCCCGCCGGGCCTCCCGACGCCCACGCGCTACGCGGCGATGGTGCGCGACCTCGCGGACCGCATCGAGGCGGGCACCGGGCGCCGCCCGATGATCTACACCGGGCGCCATTACTGGCCGAAGCACTTGCAGACGGCGGCCTTTCGCGACTACCCGCTGTGGCACGCGCAGTACACGGCCACGCAGCCATGTCCCTCGATCGCCGACGCGTGGCGCGACTGGAGCTTCTGGCAGTACTCGTCCACCGGTCGGGTGAGCGGCATCTCGGGCCACGTCGACCTCGACCGCTTCAACGGAACCTACACGGAGCTTCAGCAGCTCGCGGGCGTTCCTTCCACGATCGATGCCGGGGCATCGCGCGATGTCCCCGCGGCCGTCGACGCGACCGCTCATCGCCCTCGCCTCGACACCACACCACCGCCCCTGAAGCCCGTCCCTACCCCATCGTCACACCGGAGAACTGCATGAGCCTTCGAGGAAAGACCCTGTTCATCACCGGCGCGAGCCGCGGCATCGGCCTCGCCATCGCGAAGCGCGCCGCGCGCGACGGCGCCAACATCGTCATCGCGGCGAAGACCACCGAGGCACACCCGAAGCTCCCGGGGACCATCTACACGGCCGCGGCGGAGATCGAGGCCGCGGGCGGCAAGGCGCTCCCGGTGGTCGTCGACGTGCGCTCCGAGGAGAACGTCCTCGCCGCGGTCGCGCAGGCCGTCGAGGCCTTCGGCGGCATCGACATCCTGGTGAACAACGCCAGCGCCATCAGCCTCACCGGGACCCTCGAGACCCCGATGAAGCGCTACGACCTGATGCACCAGATCAACCTGCGGGGCACCTTCCTCTGCTCGCAGGCGTGCCTCCCCCACCTGCTCAAGGCGAAGAACCCCCACGTCCTCAACCTCTCGCCGCCGCTCAACATGGAGGCCCGCTGGTTCGCCGGGCACGTGGCCTACACGATGGCGAAGTTCGGCATGAGCATGTGCGTCCTCGGGATGGCCGAGGAGTTCCGCGGGCGCGTGGCCTTCAACGCCCTCTGGCCGCGCACCGCGATCGC
>CAIOSS010001295.1 GCA_903860995.1 uncultured delta proteobacterium
GGTACTGGTGGCCGACGGGGTGTTCGCCTGCCGCGAGGATGGGAGTACGCCGACCTTCGTGGCGACCGCGGCGCCGACGCGCGACGGTCTGCGCGGAGTGATCGCGCGGGTGATCGCGCGACTGGAGACGATCGCGGCGCGGCGGGCGAAGCGGTCAGAAGGCGAGGGCGAAGTCACGGGCGACGACGGGATGGAGGGACTGCGGCGCATGGCCGGTGGGCGGGGAACCTTCGCGCGCGTCGACGAGCGGGGTGCGCGCGAAGGCGACGACGACGAGCGGGGGAGCGGGCCATTGCAGTTGGCGTCGCGCGGGCTGGTGGCAGAGGTGAGCGGGTTCAACCTGCACGCGGGTGTGCGGGTGGCGGGGGATGATCGCGACGGGCTCGAGCGGCTGTGGGGTGCGGCTCTTCTGGTGCAACGGAGCCCCGCAGACATTGCGGAGGGCGCGGCTAGCGTGAGGATGCGGCGGCTTGGTAGCCGGGCGTTACCACACATCCAACCCCGAGCCGCCGCATGCCGACGACACCACAGACCCCGCCCGCCGTCGATCCCTTCGCCCCCGTCCACGCGCTCGTCGCCGACGTGCTCCGCAGCATGAGCGACCTCACTACCGCCCGCACCCACGATGCGCTCGAGCAGGAGCTGCTGATCAGCAGCCGCGAGTTCGCACGGCGCGCCATCCAGGGGCACCTGGATGCGCTCGCGGCGCAGGAGCGGCGCGACCTGACGCCGCCCGCCGTGATGGCCCCGGAGGCGACGCGGCGCTCCCTGCGGAGGAGCCTCCTTACGGTGTTCGGTAAGGTGACGGTGACGCGCATGGGCTGGCGAGATCACCGCGTCATCACGTACTTCCCGACGGACACCGGGCTCAACCTGCCGACCGAACAGTACTCGTTCACCGTGCGCCGCTTCATGGCCGAGCACGTGGCCGAGCAGTCCTTCGAGACCTCCCAGCGATTCCTTGACCAGCAGGGCATCGAGGTCCCCAAGCGGCAGGCCGAGGAGCTGGTGGTCCGCATGGCGCAGGACTTCGAGGTCTTCTACCGATGGCATCAGGCGTGCGCCAACGACGGCAGCGCGGATGACTGCGCGCTGGTGATGAGCTGCGACGCGACCGGCATCCGGATGATCCCGACGGCGCTGCGGGAGGCCACGCGCAAGGAGGCCGCCGAGGAGCACGATCGCCCGCGCGGCGACCCCATGGCGTCGCGCAAGGACCGCACGTACGACCACCGGATGGCGGTCGTGACCGCGGTGTGGGACCAGCCGCTCAAGGTCCGCACGGCGGAGCAGATCATCGACAACCTGCGCCCGGCCGCGGAGCGCCGCCTCGATCGCGAGGACTCGCGGCTCCCGGCGCCCCGCAACAAGGTCGTCTCGGCGACGATCACTGACAATCAGGCGACGGCCATCAAGTGGATGTTCGACGAGGCGGAGCGACGCGACCCGGCGCATCGTCGTGAGTGGGTGGTGCTCATTGATGGGGCGCGGGCGCAGTGGGATCAGATCGAGGCGGAGGCCGCACGGCGGGGCGTTCGCGTTCGCATCGTGATGGATCTGCTTCACGTGATGAGCTACGTGTGGAAGGCGGCGAATGCGCTCCACGGGACCGGGACTCGGGATGCCGAAACGTGGGCGTGCAAGTACGTGGGGCGTCTGCTGACCGGCTCGATCGTGGACGCCGTCGCCGGCATGCGTCAGTCGGCCACGCTGCGGAAGGCGACGGACAGCGCATGCGACGTGGTGGCGACCTGCGCCGAGTACCTCCTCGATCGACTGTGGAACATGGACTACAAGTCGGCACTCGCGAAGGGGTGGCCCATCGCGACCGGCGTGATCGAGGGTGCCTGTCGCCATCTGGTCAAGGACCGCATGGGCATCACCGGCGCGCGGTGGGACCTGCCGATGGCCGAGGCCGTGTTGCGGCTGCGTGCGCTTCAGGTCAGCGATCACTGGGCGGCGTACCTGCGCTTTCATCTCGAACGAGAGCGCTTCCGCAACCACCGCGATCCCCACGTCGCGAAAGCGGCGGCGTGAGCAGAGTGCAGCGCGACGACTACGCAAGGCCGTTCATAGCTGCGTTACGCGAGAAGAGCCGCACCCGACACACTCCGACCAGCCGCCCGGCTAATGCGTATTGGCATCGGGCGTCCGTCTTCAGTCTCGGCACGCGGGTCCAGGTGATCGCTCCCCGGATCGGACTGTCGCACTCGAAGCGGCCGGCGAC
>CAIOSS010001296.1 GCA_903860995.1 uncultured delta proteobacterium
CCTGAACCGCGCCACAAAAACGTCGCCGCGCAGCGCTCGGCGCACCGCGCGAGCTGAGCGCCGACGTCAGCGCTTGCAGAACGACTTCAGATACAGGCCGGGGCGGTCCTCGGACTGCGTGTGCCAGTACGCGACCACCGCAGTGATGATGAACCCCTGCGCCTCGCCAAGAACCATGTCGGCCATCACGAGCGCCACGTCGCCGGTGCTCCAATCCGCGACTCGCTCAGCAACACCGACAGGACGCCTCCGGCCCGGCGCACAGATGCGGCGGCCTTGGGGTGCTGTGTGCCGTCGGGCCCGCGGGGTCGTCGGCGACGCGGTCGTCGGCGTCGGCCGCGCCCCACGCCCGCAGCAGCGTGTGCAGCGACGGGGCCGCGAAGCCGACGGCGGTGCCGGGCAACAACGCGCCAAAGACGAGGCTGCCGAGGATCATCGCAACCACTGCGGCCGCACGCCGCTGCGCGTCGTCGCGGGAGGCGCCGAGGCGCTCCCAGGTCGCTGTGAGGGTGCGCCACTCGCGCAGCACGAGGGCCCGCACCACGCCGCCAACGTGAGGGCTGCCGAGGGCCTCGGCGTACAGGGCGACCCAGGCCCGGGCCGCGCGCCGGCCGACGTCGCCGCGCAGGGCGACCGCCGCGTCGACGGTGCGGTGGAGAACCTCATGCGGCGGGGTACCGGGCGGTGCAGCGCGCGCGGCCACGAAGCGGCGATCGAGCTCGCGCACGAGGGTGGTGAGCAGGTCGTCGCGGTTCTTGAAGTGGTGATGCACCAGGCCCGGCGCGACCCCCGCTTCGTCCGCGACCGCGGCGATCGAGGCATCGGCCACGCCGACACGCGCGAGCACGCGTTCGAGCGCCAGCGTAAGTTCTCGTCGTCGTTCTTCGCGCAGCGAGGGGCGGCCCATGTTTCCTCCGTAAGCTGGTGGAATCACCAATCTACTCTGCCGATGCTGATCTCAACCAGGAGGAAGCCATGGGACAGCAGGACTGGATCATCGTTGGCATCGTGTGTTGGGCACTCGTCGTCGTCGCCTTGGGGGGAGCGCTGCACATCGACATCGAGCGCAAGCGGCGGCGCCCAAACACCTTGCAGGTCGACGACGTGGAAGTGGTGCTCACCGCGAGCGATGGCGGCGTGAGGCGCGTCCGCTGGGACGAGCTTGCCGAGGTGGGCGCGCTGACCACCGACGACGGACCGGCTGCCGAGGACCTGTTCTGGGTGCTCGTCGCCCGCGATGGGACGGGGTGTGCGGTGCCGTCGGAACTGGGGGACGAGCACAACCTGGTCGACCGGCTGCTGGGCCTGTCCGGTTTCGACCACGAGGCCTTCATCGCCGCGTGCGGCAGCACCGAAGACGCGCGCTTTGTACTGTGGCGGCGCCCCGACGCGGCGTGACTTTGTGCGGGCCGTCGACGGCGCGATGCCCGATCACGACGGGGTGCCACGCCACACGGCGTTGTTGCGCGCGCCGAAACGGGGGATTCGCCCCGGCTTGAAACCAAACCTCACCACGTCCCCCACCAAACCCTTTACGCCCTCACCGGCCCACCTGCGGCTGCACGGGCTCGTCTGCTGAAGCAGGTCTTCGGCGGGGCCCGAAGGGTTCCCTGCGGGTCGATGTCCTGAAGTGTTCGCGCTGTCAGGGCCAGATGCGGCTCATCGCCTGCATCGAGGAGCCCGATGTGGCGAAGGGTATCCTCGAGCACCTCGGGTTGCGGGCTGAGCCGCTCCCCACCCTGCGGGACCAGGCGCCGCCTGTGACGCTTGCGCTGGTCCCTGCCGCCTGAACCCCGCCACCGCCGTCGCCGATTGGTTCGCCGACGGCGCCGGCGCGTCCGCGGCGGGAGATTTCGACCTGGCCCCCTGGCCG
>CAIOSS010001297.1 GCA_903860995.1 uncultured delta proteobacterium
CCACCGCCGCCGCCGCCGCCGCCGCCGCCGCGGTTCTCACGCTCCTGAGCCTCGTTGACCGTGAGGCTACGGCCACCGAAGTTGAGGCCGTGGAGGGCCTTGATCGCGGCCTGGGCCTCGCTGTCGCTGTTCATCTCGACGAACGCGAAGCCGCGCGGGCGGCCGGTCTCGCGGTCTTCGACGATGCGAACCTCCCGCACGCCGCCGCTGGGCTCGAAGAGGGCGCGGATCTGTGACTCATCTGCGCTGAAGGGAAGGTTGCCGACGTAGATTCTGGATCCCATGACACGACCTCAAACAGTTGGGACGGACGCCGGGTTAGGGTCGTCTCGTCGAGCGATGCACCGCCACACGACCGTGGTCTGCACCGTGACAACCACGGTGAGGTTCAGGTGACGGACCAACCGTCAGACCACGCCTGGGATGAGCACCATCCCCACTCCCATCTTTCGATGGCAGCGGCGGTTCCACCCCCGACAGCGCAGTCTCGACTCCGAGGCGTTGGGGAATCCGCTAGGCAAGGGGACCCTAGCATCGAATTCGTTTCAAAAGGATAGGGGCCCCTGAAGATTTCCTAGAAGTTCTTCGGAAGGCTCTTTTTCAGGGCGCTGCCGGGGGCCCGGGCGATGTCTTGCCATCACGGGTCGGATCGTTCAGCTTGCGCACGTGATCCACCGATCTTTCCTGATGATTTCGCTCACGGCGGCCGCCCTGGCGGGCTGTTCGGACGAGCCCACGCGCTTCACGCCGACCCTCGACGACGCGGGCGTGGACGCGGGCCCCTCCCTCACGGACGTCGAGGTCACGATCGACCGCGGAGTGATCCCCATCCGCGACACGGGCCCGAGCATCGACCAGACGATCGTGTACGCCCACTCGGCGACGCTTCTGTACGCGGTCAACCCTCGCACCAACGACCTCCGCACCGTCGGGACCTTCACCTTCGCGTCGGGCGACCGCAACAACCACGTGATGAACGACATCGCCGTCGACGCCGACGGCACGCTGGTCGGCAGCACCCAGGACGCGCTCTACCGCATCAACACCAGCACGGCGCTGTGCACCCTCATCGCGCCGCTGCCGGACGGCAACTTCGTCGGGCTCACGTACCTCCCGGTGGGGGTGATCCCCAACACCACCGGCGAGGTGCTCATCGGCGGCGTCAGCGGCGGCGACTTCTGGCGCATCGACGCCACCACGGGGCGCGCCACCCGCCTCGGTCAACTGCGCCGCAACAGCACCGAGTACGCCCTCTCCGGGGACTTCGTCTCCATCGCGGGCGCGGGCACCTTCGCCACCGTGCGCGCCACCAACGCCTCGTCCATGAGCAGCGACCAGCTCGCGAGCGTGAACCCGACCACCGGCGAGGTGCAAATCCTAGGCAACACGGGCTTCGACCGGATCTTCGGCCTCGCGTACTACCGCGACACCCTCTACGGCTTCACCCGCGACGGGGAGTTCATCTCGATCAACATCCGCACCGGCGTCGGGACGCTCGTGTCGAGGCCGGCGGAGCAGTTCTACGGCGCGGGCGTCACCACCATCGCGCCCACCGCCCCGCCGTGACTCAGCGGGCCGCGAGCGCCGCGCGGGGCGCCGCCACCTGCATGCCCTGCCTGCGCGCCCAGCGCAGGAGGTAGCTCCGCCCCTGCGCGGTGAGCTCCGGGTGCGCCAGAAGCCCTCGCAGCGCGGTCACCGCCGACGCGCGCCGCGCCGGCACCGCCGCCGCCCGCTGGATCGCCGCCCACCGCTCGGCCTGATCCGCCGAGGCGAGCGCCTCCGCCTGGCGCTGCGCCGCGAGCGCGAGCTGCTGCGCCCGCGGGAGGACGGCGACGTCGCGGTGCCAGCGCAGCCAGCGCTGTACGGCCGCGGTCATGCGCTCGCGGTCGCGGTAGACCTGGGAGCCCTCCCACGGGGCCACGCGGGTGAGGTCCTCGCCAGCGAGGCTCGCGAGGGTCGCGAAGGCCGCGCGGGAGGTCTCGCTCCCCAGCCCGTGGTCGACCGCGAGCGCGCGCGCCACATACCGAAGCAGGTATGTCGTCGCGACGGGCCCGCCGTTGGCGGTGAGCAGCCGCAGGATGCGCGGGCGCACCTGCCCCGCGCCGTTGCCGACGTTCTCGTAGTCGACCTCGGCCCCGCGGAAGTCCTGCTCGAGCGCGGCGCCGATGGCGTGGGCGGCCGCCGCGCCGCCGCGGTTGAGGGCGGCGAACCACCCCGGGCACCGGCGGTCGGCGATGTGCTCGTCGCGCACGCCGGGGAAGGTGAAGCACTCGCGGGTCTCGTCGACCACGGCCCGCAGCGACGTCACGCGGGCGGCGAGCTCGGGCGGGACGGCGGGCAGATCGGGCAGCGCGAGGGGGGCCTCCGCGGCGGGGACGGGCGCGGGCGCGAGCTCGGCCGACGGGGCGCGAAGGGCGCGGTCGACCACGGGCTGCGCGGAGGCCGAGGCGGCGGCGAGGACGAGGGCGGACGCGAGCGCGAGGGTCTTCATGGGGTGGTGTCTCCGGGCGTGGGGTCGATGGTTCCGTCGGCGACGACGAGGCGGTTGCGGGGCTCGCCCACGCCCTGCGAGGCGGCGAGCGGCGTCGGCATGAGCAGGTGGTCGAGCGACCAGCGCACGCGCCCCGAGGGCGGGTGACCGGGCAGGGTGAGCGTGAGCACGCGCGGGGCGCCGAGGCCCGCGGCGGCGAGGCGGGTGTCCGCGCTCTGGCGGCGAACGAAGGTGATCCCCCCGTGGGGCGCCCGCGCGGGCACGTTGGCGAACTCTCGCGCGAGCCCGACGCGCACCGTGCTCGCGGGGTCGGAGTCCCACGCGGCGGTGACCTCCACCCGACGGAAGAGGTCGCCCGTCGGGAAGGAGTGACCGAGCGTTCGCGGGGTGAGCGTGAACGTCACGACGGTGCGGTCCCCGACGGCGCGCGCGGTGGCCGTGACCTCGACGGCGCTGCGCAGGAGCGAGAGGTCGCGGCCGCCCGGGAAGCGGTGGCTGCGGTGCCTCCCCCGCGGGCCGTCGACCATGGGCATGTGGCAGCCCTGGCAGGCGACCCCGTCGGCCGCGGCCGCGCTGTCGAGCCACTCGGCGTAGGTGTCCTGCATGGGTTCGCCGGTCTCGAAGTGGGCGCCGCCGCGGCCCGTGTCGCCGGGGAAATTGAACTGGTGACAGCCCGCGCAGAAGCCGCTGCCGGACATCGCGCGCACGGCCATCACCGGGTGCGGCGCGGCGGGCGATCGGCGGGAGGCGAGGACGTGCTCGTCGCGCACGTGGCAGACCGCGCAGGAGACCCCGTCGTCGGCGGCCACGCCGCGGGGGACGGCGCCGGTGTGCGAGGGCGCGTGGCAGTTGCGGCAGAAGGCCATGGGCTCGACGGCGTAGGCCGCCTGGAAGACCTCGTCGGTCCACGAGGCGGCGTGCATGGACGAGCGCCACTCGGCGGCGATCTCGGCGTGGCAGGTGGCGCACGCCGCGGCGTCGGCGGAGCCGGTGCCCGCGGGCGCAGGGCCCACCGTCACGGTCGACCGGCCGGCAGGAAACATACCCTCCACCGTAATCGGTGGCGTGCCCCGGGCCGCGCCCGCGAGGGCTCCGACGACGAGGGCAGCGAGGGCGATGACCGGGGGGCGCACCGCGAGGGGCTGTGCAATCGGCGGGCCCACGGGGGTGCTCACGGCGGACATCCGAAGCGCTGGGACAGCGTGCGGGTGAAGAGGTTCTGCGGAGCGCGGGTGAGCACCCACGCGGCGTGGCGGCAGACACACGGGCGGTCGCGGCGCTCGGCGCAGCGGAGCAGGACGGCGCGGTGGGGGGGAACCCCGTCGGGGCGCAGGGCGAGCGCGCGGAGGGCGGCGGCGTCGGCCTCGGCGTCGCGGCCGACGGCGGCGGCGGCG
>CAIOSS010001298.1 GCA_903860995.1 uncultured delta proteobacterium
CGCCGGGACCGCGCGGCCGATGCGCTGGCTACTCGTCGCCGCCGGGGTTGCGGCTGTGGCGGAGGAAGGTCGGGATGTCGAACTCGTCCTCCTTCATCGACACGGCGCCCATCGGGCGCGTCGAGCGGCCCGTCTGGTTCTGCGTCGGCGGCGGGACCGAGGCGCGGCCGCCCATCGCCGCCTGCGCCTGCTGGTGGCGCGCCTGCACCTGCGCCGGGACGGGCGCCTGGTAGGGGCTGCGCTGCGGCTGGTGAACCGTCGACGCGCGGCTGTGGATCATCGGCATCGCGGTCGACACCGCGCGCGGGTCGAAGGCCGCGACCTCGCTCGGGAAGCCCGTCGCGATGATGGTGACCTTCACCACGTCGCGCATGTTCTCGTTGATCACCGCGCCGAAGATGATGTTGGCGTCCTCGCCCGCGCTCTCCTGGATCATCGAGGCCGCCTCGTTGACCTCGCGCAGACGCAGGTCGGGGCCGCCCATGAAGTTGATGAGCACGCCCGTCGCGCCGTCGACGGAGATGTTGTCGAGCAGCGGCGAGCTGATGGCCGCCCGCGCCGCGTCCATCGCGCGGGTGTCGCCGCGGCCGTAGCCGATGCCCATGAGCGCGAGGCCCGCGCCGCTCATCACGGCCTTCACGTCGGCGAAGTCGACGTTGATGAGGCCGCTCTGCTGGATGAGGTCGGAGATGCCCTGCACGGCGTTGACCAGCACCTCGTCCGCCTTGCGAAACGAGTCGGTCATCGTCATGTCGTCGTCGAGCGCCAACAGCTTGTCGTTGGGGATCGTGATCAGCGTGTCGACGTGCGCGCCGAGCTCGGCCAGGCCCGCCATCGCGAAACGCGACCGGCGCGTGCCCTCGAACTTGAAGGGCTTGGTCACCACGCCGACGGTCAGCGCGCCGAGGTCGCGCGCGACCTGGGCGATCACCGAGGCCGCGCCGGTGCCCGTGCCGCCGCCCATGCCGGCCGTCACGAAGACCATGTCCGCCCCTTGGAGGTGCTCCTGAATGAGCTGGATGTCCTCCATCGCGGCGCGCTTGCCTACGTCGGGGTTGGCGCCCGCGCCGAGGCCCTTGGTCAGCGCCCGACCGAGCTGGATCTTCACGTCCGCGGGGCTCTGCATGAGCGCCTGGATGTCGGTGTTCGCGACGACGAACTCGACGTCCGTCACCTGCGACTCGATCATCGTGCGGATGGCGTTGCCGCCCGCTCCGCCGACGCCCACCACCTTGATGCGCGCCGCTGCCATGCTCGTGTTGTCAACCAGATCGAACGACAGACCCATGTGAATCCTCCCAAAGCTGCGGTGGTCCCCGACGCGTACGTCCACGCGCGGTGAGCCGCGGTTGATGCCGCGCGATGCCGTCCAAGCACGCGCCGCCGAAATCCTTCAGAACACTTCGCCCAGCCAGCCCCGGAACCTGCCCCAGGCCGACTCGCCCGCGGCCTGCGCCCGGCCCTCGGTCGTCGCGCTGGCCTTCACCGGCCCCTGGTACGTCCCCGCCGTCGAGGGCACCGCGATGCGCGCCGGGCGCGCCGCGCCGTACTTCACCAGCCCCACCGCCGTGGCCATCGCGGGGCTGCGCACCATCTCCACCATCCCGCCGACCCCCGTCGGGACCCCGCGGCGCACGGGCACCTGCAGGATCTGCTCGGCCAACTCGACGCTCCCCTCCAGGAGGGAGCCGCCGCCGCAGAGCACGACGCCGGCGTTGAGCCGGTCGATCATCCCGCTGTTGTGCAGCGCCTGCGCGATGCACTGGAAGAGCTCGTCCATCCGCGGCTCGGCGATGGAGGCCAGGAAGTCCCGAGACAGCGTGCGCGACGGGCGCCCGCCCACCCCGGGGACCTCCAGGGTCTCCTCGGGGTCGACCATCGAGCGCATCGCGCAGCCGTAGCGCACCTTGATGCGCTCGGCCTCGCTCGCGGGCGTGCGCAGCCCCGCGGCGATGTCGTTGGTGAGGTTCTCCCCGCCGATGGGGAGCACCGCGGTGTGCCGCAGCGACCCCTCGGAGTAGATCACCACGTCCGTCGAGCCGCCGCCGATGTCGACCAGCGCCACGCCGATCTCCTTCTCGTCGTCGGTGAGCACCGCCTCGGCGCTCGCGAGCGGCGTCAGCACCAGCTCGGTCACGTGGAGGTTGCAGCGCTCGATGCACTTGGTGACGTTCTGCACGCTCGACACCGCCGCCGTCACCAGGTGCACCCGCGCCTCGATGCGCACGCCGCTCATGCCGACGGGCTCGCGCACGCCGTCCTGCTGGTCGATGACGAAGTCCTGCGGCAGCACGTGGATGACCGTGCGGTCGAGGGGCATCGAGATGCGACGCGCCTGGTCGAGCACGCGGTCGACGTCCTCGCGGGAGCACTCGTGGTTGGCGATCGACACGATGCCGTGCGAGTTGACCCCCCGGAGGTGCGACCCCGCGATGCCCGAGAACACCGTGGCGATCTGCACGCCGGCCATCATGCTGGCCTTGTCTACCGCCTCGCGGATCGACTGCTGCGTGCTCTCGATGTTGACCACCACGCCCTTCCGCATGCCGCGCGAGCGGGACTCACCGACGCCGGTGATGTCCACGCCGTCGGTGCCAATCTCGCCGACCACCGCGCGCACGGTGGTGCTTCCGATGTCCAGGCCGACGATGATCTCTCCGGGCTTTGCCGAGGGGCGTTCCATGACGTCATCGCCCTTGCCACACCCCGAAGCGCCTCCACAAAAATCCTGCACACATCTCTCACCGGGGGCGCATTGCCCGACCCCGCCCGACGATGGATCCTGGCGGCGATGAACGCCCTCCGCCGCACCCACCGCCGCGCCATCTTCCTCGCCTGCGCTGCGGTCGCCATCGGCACGGCCTGCGGCTCCGAGGGTGACGCCCGGGACGCCGGGGTCGCGGACGGGGGCGCGCGCGACGCCGGGGTGGTGGCCACCGACGCCGGGGGGCACTCCGACGCGGGTCCCCTCCGGGCCGTGGCCGTCGCGGGCGCGAGCGCCGGGCACACCTGCGCCGCGATGAGCGACGGCACCCTGCGCTGCTGGGGCCTCAACGACAACGGCCAGCTCGGAGTCGCCCCCGGGGACAGCGGCTCGCGATGCCGGGTGCGCGGCACCACCCCCCCCGGTCACGGTGCCCTGTGAGAACGTCCCGCGCGCCGTCGCGGGGGTGACCGAGGCCCGGCAGGTCGCCACCGGAAACGGCTCGACCTGCGTCGTGCGCGCCGATCAGAGCGCCTGGTGCTGGGGGCTCAACAACGCCGGCGAGCTCGGCACGGGCGCGACCTCGCTACAACCCAGCCCGACGCCCGCCCGGCTCAACCTCCCCCCGGTGCGACAGCTCGCGCTCGGCTCCTTCCACGGCTGCGCCCTCCTCATGGACGGCACCGTCCGGTGCTGGGGCGCCAACCGCTTCGGGCAGACGGGCGCCGCGCCCAGCACCACGGGGCAGTGCGACGAGGGCGACGGCACGCCCGTCCCGTGTGTTCTGACGCCCACCGCAGTCGCCGGCCTTACGGGGGTGGTGCAGCTCGCCGCCGGGCGCAACCACACCTGCGCCCGACTGGGCGACAACACCCTCCGCTGCTGGGGCCTCAACGACTCGGCGCAGCTCGGCCTCGGCCGCATCGACCCCGACACCGCGCCCCAGGTCACCCCGGCCGCGGTCGCGCTCCCCAACGTGGCCGAGGTCGCCGCGGGTGGCTCGCACACCTGCGCCCGCCGCGCCGACGGCTCGCTCCAGTGCTGGGGCTGGGCCGCACTCGGCCAGCTCGGGGGCGCCCCGAGCGCCACGTGCAGCACGGCGAGCGGCTCGGTGCCCTGCGCCCAGAGCCCCGCGGCGGTGCCCGGCCTCGCGGGCGTGGCGCACGTCGCGACGGGGCGCTTCCACACCTGCGTGACGCTCACGGGTGGCGGCGCACGCTGCTTCGGGCGCGACGACAACGGCCAGCTCGGGAGCGGCGCCGCGTCGACGGACCGCTGCTCGTTCTCCTTCGACAACTACCCCTGCGCGCGCTCACCGCAGACGGTCGGCCTCACCAACGCCGCGGCCATCACCGTCGGCGACTACCACTCGTGCGCGCTCACCGCCGACGGCGTGGTGCGCTGCTGGGGCAATAACACCTTCGGTCAGCTCGGCGACGGCGCCACCGAAGACCAGAACGCCCCGGTCTCCGCCCGGCTCGTCCCATGAGACCTGCGCCTCGGCCTGCTCCCGCTGTTGATGATGATCCCTGCGCAGGCCGGCGCGCAGGCGGTCGGTGACACCGCCCCGTCGGACGGCGCATGCACGGTGGTCGCGCGGCACCCCCCGGAGAACGCCCTCGCCAGCACCGCGCGCGACCAAGCCTCGTTTCGTTCGATCATCGACGCGCTCTCCCTCGATGCGGTCACGATGGGCGGGTGCGCGACCCTGTTCGACGAGCTCGACCGGGGCGAAGCACGGTACGTCGTCGCGCACGAGAACGGCGCCCCGGCGGTGCTTGTGCTCATGGCGACTCCTGGGACTGACGCCCTCGCCTCGCGTCCCTACCGCAGCTCGCAGACGACCCCCCCGAACACCGCCCTCCCCGGCTAAAGGGGTTTAGCCCAGGAAGTCCTGGATGGGCGCCGTCACCGCCGTCACGACCCCCGCGCGGCCGCCGTCGGCGCGGCGCTCGCCGTGTGCGCCCGCACGGTCACCCGCTCGGGGTGCCGGTCGCTCTCCAGGTGCACCTCGGAGGCCTCCAGTCCGTGCCGACGCAGTTCGGCCATCACCACCCGCAGCCGCGACAGCTTCGAGCGGTACGGCCCGCGACCCAGCCAGATGTACGTTCCGCCCAGCATCACCGAGAGGTCGCCCGTCTCATCGCGGTGCACCTCCTGCAGCCGCGCGGACGAGCCCAGCTGCGCGCTCTCCAGGTCGCCCATCAGCGCCAGCGCGTCGCGCACCTGCTCCCGCGCCCCGTCGGGCCGCTCGCGAAACGACGCCCGCGCGAGGCCCGTCACCACCGGCAGGTCGACCGGGTCGCCCGGCTCGGCGCGCTTGAACAGCGTGCCGTCCGCGCTCGCAAGGTAGAGCCCGCCGACCGCCACCAGCGCCGCGGGGCTGCGCTCCTCCACCGCCACCCGAAGCGTGTTCGGGAGCTGCCGGGTGACCGTCGCCCGCACCACCCACGGCAGCCGCTCGATCTGCCGCGCCGCGCGCTCCAGGTCGACCGCCAGAACATTACTCCCGATGGTAAGATGGGCCGCGCCGAGCACCTCCTCGCGGCTCGCGTGGGAGTTGCCGGTCACCTCCAGGGTGCGCGCGCCGAGCCGCGGCGTGTGGGTGAGCCAGCGGTGCCCGTAGCGCCCGCCGACCACCGTGCCCGCGAGCAGCACCAGCACCGGCACGACGGACAGCGTCTGCGACAGCCGCACGAGCCGCTGCGCCCACGGCACCGACGGGCGCGCCGGACGGGGCCGGGCGACCGGGGCCGGGGGCGCGGGGGTGTCCCGGGCGAGACGGGAGTTCTGCGGGCTTCCTGGCTTGGCGGGGGGGACGGAGGCCATCGCCACGTCCGATAGCACCGGTGGTGGGTCACACCGGAAGTTGTCGGCAACGGGTCTCAGCCCGGCTTGACCGGCGGCGGCAGTGAGGGCCCCCGCTCGACCTCGGCCACGAGCTGGGTGGCGCCCGCGACCCCGAGCGGCAGCAGCACCAGGAGCCCGACGCCGGGGATGAGCAGCACCAGCGAGGCGCAGGCCCCGAAGCCCAGCACCGCGCGGAAGTTGGTGCGGATGAAGCGCAGCCGCTCGCGCACGCGCATCCCGCGGAGGCCGAAGGGGTAGTCGAGGAGGTCCCAGGCGACGACGAGCGCGCCCACGGTCAGCTTCAGCGGCACCGTGACCACGATGGCGGGCGGAAACACCAACCCGATCAGAAGAAGCACCCCCAGCACCGGCAGGCTCACCAGCAGCCCGGCGAGGGTGACCCGCAGGCCGCGCCACGCGGTCTCGAACCAACCCCCGTCGGGACGATCGAGGCCCCCGAGGGAGAGGTCGAGCGAGCGCGAGAGGTGGTCGAGGGCCCAGCCCGATGCGGGCTGCGCGAGGGAGAGCCCGAGCAGCGCGCCGACGCCCACCGCGACGCCCCCCGCGGCGATGGCCTCCAGGACCCCGAGCACCTGCCAGAGCAGCGAGGCGTCGCCGCGCAGCGGGGCCGACAGGCGCCACGCCGCCAAGCCCCCGAGGCTCGCGAAGGTCGTGACCAGCACCACCGCGAGCAGCGCAGGGACGATCGCGTGGGGCCAGTGCTTCGGGTGCCGGGCGATCCAGCGGGCGCCGCGGACGAAGCTGCGGGCGCCGAGGAGGAGCGTCGGAGGTCGGAGGGCCAGCTCGGTCATGGGCCCTATCTTGGTGCAAGCGCGCCCGGCGCACGACCCCCGGGCTCGCCGCCCGGCAAGGGCCCACGCTATCGTCGCGGCCATGGAGCTGCGACACCGCGGGCATCGCACGGTCTGGGGCCTCCTCGGCGCCCTGCCCTTCGTCGCCGTGACCGCGTACCTCATCAGCCACCAGACCGGGGCCGGGAGCGAGGGGGGCCGCGGCCCGCTCAGCGCGCAGGGGCTCTTCCAGCAGGCCGTGCGCGAGAGCCAGGACGGCGACCGGGTGGGCACCGAGCGGCACCTGCGCATGGCGCTCGCGGTCATCGCGCGGCCCGAGGCGACCCCCAACGACCGGCGGTGGGAGCGGCGCGTGCGCTCGTCGCTGGCCTCGCTGGTGGCCGCGCGCGGGTCGACGCCGGAGGCCCGCGAGATCGCCGCGCCCGCGTGCCGGATGGGCCCCGAGGGCGCCGCCCCGGAAGAGCTCGTCTCCGCCGGCCTCTGCGATCGCTGAGCCTGTCGCCGCTCCGGTCGTGGCAGGCTGTACGGCCTGTATGGGACACCTCATCGACGGGCAGCGGGACGAGGGCTGGTACACCCCGGACGCGGCAGGCCGCTTCGAGCGACCGCCGACGGTGTTCCGGGAGGGATAGCCCGACGGCGGCGTGACCGAGCCGGGGCGCTTCCACCTCTACGCGGCCTACTCGACCTGCGCGAGGCCCACGACCGCGGGCGCCTGGGCCCCGGCGGGCCTGCGCCCCTCGACGGCTGACGGCGCGATCAGCCCGCGGGCGACTCGCGCGCGACGAGCCGCTGGTGCAGCGCGCGCACCGACTGGTTGATGTCCCCGGCGCCGAGCGCGATCACCACGTCGCCCGGCTGCACCAGCGCCTCCAGGCGGTCGACCACGCGCGCCTTGTCGGCCTCGAAGTGCACCCCGCGGTGCCCGTGGCTCGCGATCGCCTCGGCCAGGCGCTCGCCGGTCGCCCCCTCGATGGGCTTCTCCCCGGCGGCGTACACCTCCGTCACCACCAGCACGTCGGCCAGGTTGAAGGCCCGGGTGAACTCCTCGAAGAGGTCGCGCGTGCGGGTGTACCGGTGCGGCTGAAAGGCAGCCACCACCCGCCGGCGAAACCCGCCCTTGGCCGCCGCGAGCGTGGCCTCGACCTCCGCCGGGTGGTGCCCGTAGTCGTCGACCAGCGTGATGCCGTGCGACTCGCCGACGATGGTGAAGCGCCGCTGCACCCCGGCGAAGCTGCGGAGCGCCTCGCGCGTGGTGTCCGTCGGCACGTCGAGCTCCTCGGCCACGGCGATGGTCGCGAGGCAGTTGAGCACGTTGTGCAGGCCCGGCACGCGCACCTCGAAGTGGCCCAGCGACTCGCCCCGTCGGCGCACCGCGAAGCGGGCGCTGAGCCCCTCGAAGGTGATGTCGCTCGCCACGTAGTCGGCCTGGGGGTTGGTGCCGTAGGTGACGTGGCGCCGGTCGATGCGCGGCAGGATCCCCTGGACCGCCGGGTGGTCGAGGCAGAGCACCGCGAGGCCGTAGAAGGGCACGCGCGCGGCGAACTCCACGAAGGCGTCGAGCAGCCGCGCGAGGCTGCCGTAGTGGTCGAGGTGCTCGGGGTCGATGTTGGTGATCACCGCGACGGTGGGCGTCAGCTTGAGGAAGCTGCCGTCGGACTCGTCGGCCTCGGCCACGAGCAGCTCGCCGGTGCCCGCGCGGGCGTTGGAGTTGATGGCGTTAAGCTTGCCGCCGATGACCACCGTGGGGTCGAGCCCCGCGGCCGAGAGCACCGTCGAGACGAGCGAGGTGGTGGTGGTCTTGCCGTGCGACCCGGCGATGGCGATGCCGTACTTCAGCCGCATCAGCTCGGCGAGCATCTCCGCCCGCGGGATCACCGGCACGCCGTGCTGCCGGGCGCGGGCGACCTCGGGGTTCTGCGCCGAGACGGCCGAGGAGTAGACCACCACGTCGGCGCCCGCGGCGTTCTCCGCGCGGTGCCCCTCGTAGGTGATGGCGCCGAGGCCGGCGAGCCGGCGGGTGATGTCGGTGGCCTTCAGGTCGGAGCCCGAGACCGTGTACCCGAGGGTGAGCAGCACCTCGGCGATGCCCGACATGCCGATGCCCCCGAGGCCGACGAAGTGGATGTGGCGTACGCGTCCGCGAAACATGGGCTGCGGATGTACCCTCAAAGCGCCCGCCATCGGAAGCGCCGATGGTCACCGCGCCCCCAGTTGCGCCCCGGGCGGGCGCGGGGTTGCAATGCCCCGATGCGCACCTGGAGCCTCGCGGTGGTGGTCGTAGCGCTCGGCTGCGCGACCGAAGACAACACGCAGGTGATCACCGTCGACGACGACGCCGGGGCCGCCGGGGGCCTCGACGCGGGCCGCGGCGACGCGGCGACCACCCCCACGGACGACCGCGCCCGCCTCGACGCGACCGGCCTCGTCGACCGGGGGACCATCCCGCAACGCGACGCGGGCGCCGAGGGAGGGACGGCCGGCGACGGCCCCGCGGCGGAGCGCTGCGGCAACGGCGAGGACGACGACCGCGACGGGATGATCGACGAGGGCTGCCCGTGCGCGCCGGGGAATACCCAGCCGTGTATGCCGGGCGACCCGACCCGCGCGGGCGTCGGGGCGTGCCGGCGGGGGCAGCAGCGGTGCGAGGGCACCGGGGAGTTCGGGCTCTGGGGGGCGTGCGCGGGCGCGACGCTGCCCTCGGCGGAGACCTGCGATGGCGTCGACGACGACTGCGACGGCATGGTCGACGAGGCCTGCGTGCCCTGCATCGACACGCCGGGCAGCGGGACCCCCTGGCAGATGAACCTCGGCGAGGGCCCGCGCTGCTTCGGGCGCACCTTCGACTCGCACGGCGACCCCGGGGAGTACGCCCTCGCGACCATCCCCCCGGCGGGCGACCCCGGGTGGCGCGAGCACCCCTCGGACACCATCTCCTTCGACGACCCGTCGACCCTCTGCGGCGTGTGCGAGTGCCGCGCGGGCGGCGACTTCACGTACTTCCAGACGACCTTCTACGTGCCCGTCGGGGCGACGGTGTCGAGCCTTCGCGTCACCATTGGCACCGTCGACGACGGGGTGAGCGTGACGGTGTTCAACAGCCTGTACCCGCGCGGCATCGTCGACCCGGGGGCCTACGCCTACCTCGGCGGCGGGAGCACCGCCGACCTCGCGCGCTACGTCATCCCCGGCCCCAACCGCGTGGTGCTCACCCACGTCGACGACTGCTGCATGGTGCGCGCGATCCGCGGGGCGACCATCACCCTCAACGGCATGACCCTCACCCGCTGCGGGCCGGGCTGAGGGGCTACAGCCCGCCGCCGAGCAGGCGCCGCGCGGTGGAGAGCCGGGCGTCGCGCTGGATCACCTCCTCGGCGGAGGTGAACGAGAGGTCGGGCTCGACCCGGTAGCTCCCCTCGAAGGGGTCAGGCGGGTGACCGCGCCAGTCGTCCGGAGAGAGCAGGGAGAAATAGTACCGAGCGCCCTCCCCCTCGCCCTTTCGATAGAGGTGATAGGTCTGACCGGCGACCTTCTGGAAGCGACACTCCGCGGTGTGGAGCATCGAGTCGCGGCGAGCCTTTTCCAGGATTTCCCTCGCCTGCTCGTGGAGCGCCCGGATCTGCTCGGCGATCAGGCCGAGCTTGTCGGCCGTGGCGGCGCCGATGAGGGCGTTGGCCTGGGCGATCTCCCGGGCGACATCGACCAGTTCGATGGCCGGCGCCATCCGGCTCTGTCCATAGGGGGAGGTCGAGGAGGAGCCCTCGTGGTTGGGCCCGGAGTACCTGGTCAGTGAGTCGCTCATGGGTTGGCGTGTCTATGATGGTTGCCGAGGCTCCCCGGGCTCGCAACCGCGGCCGAGCCCCACGCCGAAGGACGCTTCGCGGGCGACATAACGTCACCGCGCCGCCCGCGACGGGCATATGATCTCGGGCCATGAGCTCACTGAGGTCTTGCATGGCCGCGGCGGTCGCCCTCCTCGCGCTGGTCGGATGCACTGGAAACTCCGTCGTCGGAGGCCCCAACGACGCCGGCGCGGCCGCCGACCTGGGGGTCGACACGGGCATCTCGTGCCCGGCGCCACTGGTCAACTGCGGCGGCCGATGCGTCGACCCGGCGGGCGATCGCGACCACTGCGGCGGCTGCGGCAACGCCTGCGCAACAGGGCGCGTCTGCCAGACCGGCGTGTGCGTGCCCGAGTGCGCGCGCACCGAGCGCCTCTGTGCGGGCGCCGGCGCCGGCGGCGACGCGGGCGCGGCGCTGCGCTGCGTGTCGACGCAGACCGACCGCACCAACTGCGGCACCTGCGGCAACACGTGCGGCACCGACCAGGTGTGCTCCAACGGGGTGTGCACGTTTATGTGCACGGGCTCGAGCACCGAGTGCACGGGCGGCGCGGCGGGCCGGTACTGCGCCGAGCTGACCAGCGACCGCGCCAACTGCGGCGCGTGCGGCGCGGCGTGCGACGCGGGCCTCGCGTGCATCGAGGGCCGGTGCCGCATCACCTGCCAGGAACTCCAGGTGCGATGCCCGGCGCCCGCCGCGGACGGGGGTACCCCTGGCGCGGAGGTGTGCGTCGACACCTCCAACGACGTGCGCCACTGCGGCGGCTGCGGCAACGCCTGCGCGGTGGGCCAGTTCTGCGTGCGCGGCGCCTGCCAGACGATGTGCGGCGCGGGCTTCTCCAACTGCACGGGCATCTGCCGCGACCTGCGCAACGACCGCGACGGCTGCGGCACCTGCGGCAACGCCTGCAGCTCGGGCGAGGTGTGCGTCGCGGGCGTCTGCCAGGTGTCCTGCGTGGCGGCGCTCACGTCCTGCGGCGGCTCGTGCCGCGACCTCCAGACCGACCGCGCCAACTGCGGCGCCTGCGGCACCGCGTGCGCCGAGGGCCTCGTGTGCAGCGCGGGCACCTGCCAGCTCTCCTGCGTGGCCGGGCTCTCCAGCTGCGCGGGCTCGTGCCGCGACCTCCAGACCGACCGCGCCAACTGCGGCGCCTGCGGGACCACCTGCGCCGCGGGTCAGGTGTGCACCGGCGGCGCCTGCGCGGCCTCCTGCGGCGCGGCGCAGACGGCGTGCTCGGGCACCTGCACCAACACGCAGTTCGACCCCGACAACTGCGGCGGCTGCGGCACGGCGTGCGGGCCCTACGACAACGCCGCGGCGAGCTGCTCCGGCGGGCGCTGCGTGCAGACCTGCTCGCCGGGCTTCGCCGACTGCAACGCCGACCGCGCGGACGGGTGCGAGCGCAACCTCAACACCGACCTCACCAACTGCGCCCGCTGCGGCGCCGCGTGCCCGGCCCGCGCCAACGCGACCATCAGCTGCACGGCGGGGGTGTGCGCGTTCGCGTGCGCTGCCAACTTCGCGGACTGCGACGGCAACCCCAACAACGGCTGCGAGGTCGACCTGCGGGTGACCGTCGCCAACTGCGGCACCTGCGGCGTCACCTGCCGGACGGCCAACGGGACGCCCGCCTGCGTCGCCGGCGCGTGCGTGGTGGCGGCCTGCACGGCGCCCTTCCGCGACTGCGACTCGAACCCCGCCAACGGCTGCGAGAACGACATCCGCAACACCTGCGGCGGCTGCGACCTCGAGTGCCGCGACCGCACCGTCGGCGCCGGCGGGGCGCCCTTCGACGGCGCGGGCCAGCGCGGCACGGCCTTCGACCCGGCGCGCGGCCTCGTGGTGAGCGGGATGTCCACCACCACCAACCTCGACTTCCTCTGGATCGTGAACACCGGCGAGAGCACCATCGGCAAGTGGGACGCCGCGGGGCAGCGCGAGGTGGCGCGCTACCGCGTGGGGCTCGCCTCGGGCGAGTGCCGCGGGCTCTGCTGCTACAACAACGGCTGCAACATGCCGAGCCGGGTGGTGGTCGACGGCAACGGCGACGCCTACGTCGCGAGCCGCGGCTTCGCCACGCAGGGCAGCGTGACCAAGCTCGCCGCCGAGCGCACCAACTGCGTCGACCGCAACGGCAACGGGATGATCGACACGTCGAGCGGCCCGACGGACGTGCGCCCCTACGGCCAGGACGAGTGCGTGGTGTGGACCGCCCCCGTGGGCCCCAGCAACGCGGTGCTCCGCTCGATCGCGACGGACCGCGGCGACGTCGCCAACCCCTTCGGGTACGTCTGGGTCGGCGGGTACAACTCCCTCCAGGCCTACCGCCTCGACCCGCGCACCGGCGCCACGCTCAACACCCTCGCGCTCACGGTCCCCCCCTACGCCATGGTGGTCACCCGCGACGGGCGCCTCTGGATCGGCACCCTCAGCGACGGTGCGCTGCAGTCGATCGACACGGTGGCCCTCACGGTGGCCGCGCAGGTGCCCTACCCCGTGGCGCGCCGCGTCTCGGGCTGCCGCAACGCCTACGGCATGACCTCCGACGCCCGCGGCCGGGTGTGGCTCGCGGGCTGGGACTGCCGCGACGCCCTCGGCTACGACCCGAGCGCCAACTCCTGGACCCGCGTGGACACCACGGGCTTCGTCACCGGCAACGGCACCTCCGGGCGCGGCATCACCATCGGCGCCGACGGCCGCATCTGGATGACCTACGCCACGCCGGGCGACAGCACCTCCGGGGGCCTGCTCCACTGGGACTCCAACGCCTTCGTCCCGGGCGGGACCATCCCCGGGACGGCGGTCACCCGCGTGCCGACCCCAGGCAACTTCACCGGCCCGTCGGCGGTCGGCGTCGACCGCGTCGGCAACGTGTGGCTCGCCCACTACCTCGCCCCGTCGGCGGTGATCCGCTACTCGCCGCTCACGAACTCCTCCGTCGTGCTCTTCGGCGCCAACCAGGTCTACTCGTACTCCGACTTCACGGGCTCGGTGCGCCGCGTGAGCATCGCGCAGGGCACCTACGAGGAGGTCATCGACCTGGGCTGCGCCGCGCCGGTGCTCACCAGCTTCACCTGGGCGGCCACCACCCCGGCGGGCACTTCGCTCAGCTTCGCGGCCCGCACCGCCGCGACCACTGACGCCCTCAACGCCGCCCCGGCGGTCACCCTCGCCCTCGCGCCGCGCGACAGCTCGCCGGTCAACGCCGCGGCGGCCTTCGCTGCGGCGGCGGTGACGCCCGCGCGGCAGTTCCGCCTGACGGTGTCGCTCCAGGCGGCCGAGAGCGGCGGCACGCCCATCCTGCAGTCCTTCAACCTCGGCTGGCGCTGCCCGCGCTGATCCGACGATCGGCGCGCCGCGCGGCGGATGCTGTAGGCTCCGCCCCCGCGATCGTGCTTCGACCAACCTCCCTCTCCCTCCTCGCCCTGCTCACCCTCGCCGCCGGCGGCTGTCGCCCTCGGCGCCATCACGCGCCCCCGACGCCCCCGTGGCGCTGGGAGAACCCCGTGCCGCAGGGTAACCGCCTCGCCGGCGCCTGCATCGAGCGCGACGGGCGCGCGTGGGCGGTCGGGCAGCTCGGCACCGTGCTCTCGCGCGACCTCCGCGGGACCTGGCGCCCGGTTCGCACGGGCGAGCGCGGCGACCTCAACGGCGTCGCGTGCACCGAGCACGGCGTGGTGATCGTCGGGGCCCGCGGACTGATCGTGCGCTCGGTTGACCACGGCGCGAGCTGGACCCGCGCCCGCGCCGGCGCGGCGGATCTCTGGTCGGTGAGCGGCGGCGGTCGGCGGCTCGTCGCGGTCGGCGCCGGGGGCGTCGCGCTGCGCTCGGACGACGGGGTGCGCTGGGCGCCCGCCGCCG
>CAIOSS010001299.1 GCA_903860995.1 uncultured delta proteobacterium
GCTCATGAACCTCGACCGCTACGACGAGGCCCTGCTCATCCTTCGACTCGCCACGGAGGAGATCACCTACGGCAGCCAGCATCTTGCGCTGGGCAACCTGGGGCTCGCGTACATCCACCGCCAGCGCTTTCCGGAAGCTATCGACGTGCTCCAGCGCGCCGTGCGCCGGCAGCCCACCTTCTGCGTCGGCAACGCCCGTCTGGGCGAGGCCTACGCCCGCACGAACGACGCCGCCCACGCCCTCGAGGCCCTCGACCGCGCCATCGGCACGACCGTGGCGGGCTGCGACCAGTTCCAGAATGCCTTCCTCTGGCGCGCCAAGGCGCGCATCCAGCTTCATCAACCAGACGCCGCCCGGGAAGACCTCCAGCGCTGCGTCACCCTCGGAGCCAACACCCCCGAGGGCCAGGAGTGCGCGTCGCTCGGAAGGTCCGTGGCCCCATGAGCGCGCGTCTGGTCAACCCGCAGCCCACCGGGGCTGCCGCCCATCCCGCACCGAGGTGTTGATGGAACCCATCGGGACATTCCTGCGGCGTGAGCGCGAAGATCGAGGGCTCTCCCTCGATGAGATCGCCGACGTCACCCGCATCCCGTCTCAGTCTCTCGCCCTCCTCGAAGAAGGGCGCTTCGAGTCGCTCCCGGGTGACCCCTTCGTCCGCGGCTTCCTCCGCGCCTACGCCCGCGCCCTCGGGGTGAAGACCGACGACGTCCTCGCGCGCTACTCCATCGAGGTGCGCCTCCGCGAGGTGCTCCCGCTGCCGCCGCGCATGCTCGACGACAGCGACGCCCGCGGCCGCCGCTTCGGCCTCGCCATCGCCCTCGTCGTGTTCGCCGTCCTGGCCACCCTGGCGATGTCCTTCCTCCTCCGCCCCCGCGCGCAGGACCGACCGGAGCAGCTCTCCCACCGCGCCGTCGTCACCGACCTCCGCGCGGTGTGACCGAGCACGCCGCTCGCGCCTTCGTCCTCGACCGTCGCCCCCACCGCGAACAAGACCTCCGCGTCACGCTCCTCACCGAGCACGGCGCCCGCGTCGACGCCGTCGCCCTCAACGCCCAGCGCTCCAAGCGCCGCTTCATGGGCGCCCTCACCCCGCTCGCCCTCTACCGGGTGCGGTACACCACCACCGCCCGCGCCACCCGCCTCGACGAGGCCCTCGTCGAGCAGGTCTGGCCCGGCCTCGCCCGCGGCCTTCGCTCACAGACCGCAGCCCTCGCCGCCACTGGCATCGTGCGCGCCGTCGCCGAGCCCGCCCCCCACGACGGCGCCCTCTTCCTCCTGCTGGGCGAGCTCTACACCGCCGCCGCCGCCAGCGACGACCGCGACGCCCTCGCCGCCCGCCTCGTGCGCTTCGCCTTCGAGGTGCTCGACCACACCGGCCACGCCGTCGCCCTCGACCGCTGCGTGCGCTGCGACACCCCCGCCCCCGATGGCGCCCGCGTCACCGTCGACCCCCACCTCGGCGGCGTCGTCTGCCGCGGCTGCGGCGGCGGCGCCTACGCCATGTCCGCCGCCGACCGGGCCGACCTCCGCGCCGTGCGCGCCGGCGACTACGCCCGCGGCCGCGCCGAGATGCTCCGCTGGACCGCCCGCATCATCGAGGGCGTGTCGGTCGACGCCGCGGGCTCCATCGCCGGCGTCGTCGACCACTTCGACCCGCGGTAGCCGTTTAGCTCCACTCCGCCGGCGGAACCCAGCCCCCGAGCGCCTCCTCCAGCGCCATCGCCACGGCGATGGGGACGTGGTCCTGCCCGCGCGCGCCGATGACCTGCACGCCCAGCGGCAGGGCCCGCGCGTCGAGCCCGAGCGGCACCTGCGTCACCGGCACCTCGAGCACGTTGAACACCCCCGTGAAGCCCGCGTCGGCGAAGCGCAGCAGCGCCGCGTGGTGCTTGGGCGCCACCCGCGGGTGCGACGGGAACAACATCACGTCGTGCGCCCCCAGCAGCCCGTCGATGCGCGAGCGCAGGTGCTCGATGCGGGCGGTCATCGTCAGCATCCGCGCCGAGAGCAGCAGCGGGAGGTGCTCGGCCAGCGCCAGGCCCAGCGCCGGGACGGTGAAGTCCGAGCGCCCCGCGAAGGCCATGGGCAGCTCGCGCAGCACCGCCCCGGTGCTCATCGGCGCCCCTTCGCCGCCCAGCAGCGCCGCGAAGCTCACCTTGTTGCGGACGTGCATCGCCGCGCTCCACAGCTCGAAGGCGTCGGCCAGGCCGGGCACGGAGGTCTTCTGGATGCGCGCGCCCCGACGCGCCAGCGCCTGCACCGCGGCCTCCTGGGCGTCGAGCAGGGCGGCCTCGATGGGGAAGCGCTGGAGGCTCTTGTCGTCGCGGACGTCGTGCACCGTGATCGTCGAGAGGTCGACCGCGGCCGGGTCGCCCAGGTGCATCGCGCGGCACATCGGGTCGCCCGCGTCGGGGCCCGCCAGCAGGCGCAGCAGCGGCATCAGGTCGCGCGCGCTGCGGGTGAGCGGGCCGGTCGAGAGCATCAGCCCCGCGGAGCCCGTCGCCTGCGGAAACTGCCCGCTCGACGGCACCAGACCGCCCGACGGCTTGTGCCCGAACACCCCGTTGAAGAAGGCCGGCATCCGGATCGATCCGCCGATGTCGGACCCGAGGCCGAAGGGCGACGCGCCGCTGCCCACCATCGCCCCTTCGCCCCCGGAGCTGCCGCCGGAGGTGCGCCCGGTGTCGTAGGCGCTCGTCGTGCGGCCGTAGATGCGGTTGACCGACTCCATCCACATGCACAGCTCGGAGGTGTTGGTCACCCCGAGCACGATGGCGCCCGCCGCCCGCAGCCGCTGCACCGTCGCCGCGTCGGCCGTCGCCCGCAGGTCGCGGCGCGAGACCAGCCCCGCGCTCCAGGGCATCCCCGTGACCGAGAAGGCCTCCTTGATGGTGCACGGCACGCCGTGCAGCGGGGGCAGGTCGTCGGCGCTCGCGGCCCGCCGGGCGTCGGCGGCGTCGGCCTCCGCGCGGGCGTCGTCGAAGCGGTCGCACACCATCGCGTTGAGCCGCGGGTTCACCCGGCGCACCCGGGCGATGTGCGACTCGACCACCTCGCGACTGCTCACGCGGCCGGTGCGGATCATGGTAGCCAGGTCGAGGGCAGAGCAGCGGTGTAGCTCGTTCACGGTGTAGCTGGGCAGGCACGTTTCCGCGATGCGGCGCAGCGCGTCAAGCGCCACCGTGTTTACCTGCTCAGGTACTCTGCGCGGGCGCGCGGCGAATGCACCCGCGGCGCGTCGGACGCCTTGACCCCCTGCACAGAACCCGATTACACCCCGCACCCGACTCCATGGCAACCCTCCAGGCCGTCACGGGCATGAACGACCTCCTCCCGGGCGACGGGCAGGGCGCGCGCTGGCAGCGGCTCGAAACCACGTTTCGCGAGTCGTGTCGTCGCTACGGCTTCGCCGAGGTGCGCACCCCCCTCTGCGAGTACGTCGAGCTCTTCCAGCGCGGCGTCGGCGAGACCACCGACATCGTCGAGAAGGAGATGTACACCTTCGAAGACCGCGGCGGCCGTCGCCTCGCCCTGCGCCCAGAGGGCACCGCCTCCGCCGTGCGCGCCGCCCTCGAGCACTCGGTGCTCGCCCGCGAGCCGGTCACCCGGTGGTTCTACGTGGGCCCGATGTACCGCGCCGAGCGGCCCGCCAAGGGGCGCTACCGGGAGTTCTTCCAGGTGGGCGTCGAGGTCTACGGCGACGGCTCCCCCGCGGTCGACGCCGAGGTCATCGACCTCGCGGCGTCGTTCTTCCGCGACCTCGGGCTCACGCAGTTCAAGGTTCGCCTCAACTCCATCGGCGGCCCCGAGACCCGCGCCCGCTACCGCGACGCCCTCGTCGCCCACTTCGCGCCCCACCGCGACAGCCTCTCGCCCGAGAGCCAGGCCCGCCTCGAGCGCAACCCCCTGCGCATCCTCGACTCCAAAGACCCGCGCGACCACGGCCCCCGCGAGGGCGCGCCCAGCATCCTCGACGCCCTCACCGACGACGACCGCGCCCACTTCGAGCGCGTGCAGGCCTTCCTCACCGCCCTCGGCGTGCCCTTCGTCGTCGACCCCACGCTCGTGCGCGGCCTCGACTACTACACCCGCACCGTGTTCGAGGTCGTCGACACCTCCGGCGCCCTCGGCGCGCAGGACACCCTCTGCGGCGGCGGCCGCTACGACCAGCTCTTCACCGAGCTCGGCAGCGCCGCCCCGGTGCCCGCCTTCGGCTTCGGCGCGGGCATCGAGCGCCTGCTGCTCTCGGCCCCCGCCGTGGACGCGGCGAAGCCCTTCCGCGTCGCCGTCGTCGCCGCCGCGAAGGCCGACGAGTCGGCCACCCTCGCGGGCGTGCTCTGCCTCGCGCGCGAGCTGCGCGCCGCGGGCATCGAGACCCTCGTCGACACCCGCTTCGCCTCGATGAAGAGCCAGATGCGCCGCGCCAACGACCTCGCCGCCACCGTGGTGCTCGTCCTCGGCGGCAACGAGATCGCCTCGGGCATGGTGTCGATGAAGATCATGGCGACGGGTGAGCAGCGCTCCGTCGCCCGCGCGGCCCTCCGCGACGAGCTCGCCCAGGTGCAGCGCGCGGCCACCACGACCGGAGCCCCATAAGGCCCCATGCGACCGCTCTCCTCCGCCGCGACCGGGGCCCTCTGCCTCGCCCTGGGCCTCCGCGCCTCCGCCGCCCTCGCGCAGACCGAGCCCCCCGCGGCAGATCCCCCCGCCGCCGCCGAGCCCGCCGAGCCCGCCGAGCCCGCGGCCGACCCGGACGCCGAGCCCGCGGCGAATACCCCGTCGGGTAACACCCCGGCGCGCTCGGGCCCGCCGGTGCCGGCGCTCACCCCGGAGGCGCAGGCCACCCTCGGCGTCGCCCCGGGCGCGGTGCCATCGTACCCCGACCCCGACCGGCTGGTGCACCGCACCCTGGTGCCGCCCTTCCTGCTCCTGGAGCGCGGGGCCAACCGCCGCACGACGGTGGTGTTCCCGTTCTTCTTCCGCGAGCGCCGCGGTCAGGACGTCTCGCTGCTCATCCCGCCGTACTACCAGTACCGCTCGGCGACGGCGCGCACCGACGTGGTCTTCCCCCTCTACTTCCGCTGGCGGGGCCTGCTCGACGACGGCGGGCGCTTCTCCACTGACATCATCCCGCCGGCGTACGCCCACAGCTGGGAGGGCCCCGCGCTCGCCCACGGCTCGGCCTTCGGCGTCGCGCCCCTCTTCTTCTACGGCGACTCCTTCGACCGCGCCGGCGCCCTCGCCCGCGAGCACCTGGTCATCCCCCCGCTGCTCACCTTCCACACCTGGCGGCCCGAGCACGCGCTCACCGTCGCGGGGCCGTTCTATTACGACCGCCTGCGCAACGACACCGACTGGGGCCTCGCGCCGCTCTTCTTCGCGGGCAACGACCTCCACGGCAACTACCTGCTCATCCCGCCGCTGCTGACCTACCACACCGAGAACCGGCTCGAGGGCACCAACCTCACCGTCGTCGGGCCCTTCTGGACCCGCAACTCCGCGGACAGCACGTCGTTCAACCTCGCGCCGGTGTTCTTCCACCGCCACGACCGCACGACGTCGCGCACCACGCTCTTCCCGCTCTTCCACACGTACTCAGGGCCCGACGAGCGCACCATCGTCTCGCCGGTGGCCTACTACCACCGCGAGGGCGCCGACTCGACGCTCCTCACCCCGCTCTATCAGCGCCACCGCGGCACCACCAACTGGGACGCCGTGCTGCCCTTCTTCTACTCGTCGCGCGAGCCGCGGACGGGCGCGCACACCGAGGCCTTCTTCCCGCTCTTCTATCACCGCCGCACCGACGCCTCGAACACCTGGTGGCTGCTCCCCACGATCCACAGCCACAGCGAGCCCGGGAGCTCGTACCTCAACGTCTACCCGCTGGTGTTCACGGGGCGCTCGGGGCCGCGGCGCCACGCGGTCTTCGCGCCGCTCTTCTTCGACTTCGCCAACAGCGAGACCGGCACCCGCTCGACCATGGTCACCCCCCTCTTCTGGCGCTTCAGCACGCCCGAGTCGGTGCACATGCTCGCGGGCAACTTCCTGTGGATCTCCTCGCAGCGACAGGGCGTGCGCTCGTACGAGTGGCACCTGCTGCCCATCTTCTCGTACGCACGGCCCCGCCCCGAGGACGTCTCCTGGAACGTCCTCTTCGGCCTCGTGGGCTACCGCCGCCAGGGGACGCACAGCCAGCTCCGGCTGCTGTACATCCCCATCAACCTGTAGAGGGCTTTCGCGTCAGCCGTTCTTGGCGCGCTCGAAGTGCACCACGTCGATGAGCACCGCGGCGGCGAGGCTTAGCGCCTTCCACCGCGGGTCGACGTCGGCCGCGAACTCCACCTCGAAGTTGTCGGCGTCCGAGAAGGCCTCCTTCAACAGCCCCGACCACTTCTTCTTGATGTGACCGATCACCTGGCCGCCCACGGTGAGCTCGAAGGTCCACGGCTTGAAGAAGGGCCCGACGATCTCGCCGAGGGTCGTCCCCTGCGCGTCGCGCACCGTGTAGCGCCGCTGGAACCACGCCCACTGCGCCTCCAGCGAGGCCACCGGCTGGTCCTCGCCGTCGTGCACGTCCATGAAGGGGAAGAACCAGCGCCAGCGCCGGTGAAGCCGCATCGCCAGCGAGTCCCGGCGCGCGTCCGTCACGAAGGCCGTGAAGGGCCGCGCCGTCCCCAGGAACAAGCGCTTCAGCAGCGCCCCGAAGCCCTCCCCCTGCTCCTCCACCTCGAAGGCCGCGCCCATACGGTTGCCCAGCACCACGTAGCGGTTCTTCGCCTCGAAGGAGAAGATCATCTCCCACCAGTTCTTGCGCTGCTTCACCGTCAGCGTCTGGAGGTCGGTGAAGCGCTGCCCCACCATCGCGAGCCCGTTCTCCGGCGCCCGATACGCGAACCCTGCCTGTTGCATCGATCGACCTCCGTCATCCCATCCAAGAGACCAGCCACGCCGCCAGCGGGGCCACCGCCATCAGCCCCACCGCCGCCACCGTGAGGTGCGCCATCGCCCGGACGCAGCGCACCGACTCCTCCAGCGCCGCCCGCGTACCCACCACCGCGAGCAGCATTCCCCCGCTGCCCTGCTGCGTCAGCAGGTTGCCCGGGTGCGGGAGCCACCGGCCCCACACGCTCTCCTTCGATGGGCTCATGTCACTCGCTCCTCGCGGGCATCCTATGCGTGTCGCCCGGCGTCCTTGCCCGCAGCTCGTACGGGCCCCAGCCCAGCTCCACCGGTAGCAGCACCCGCGCGCTGAAGCGGCCGTCGTCGCCCGTCACCGCGGTGCCCAGCGAGGTCGTCGCGTCGGCCCCGCGGTCGACCCGCACCGCCCGCCCGTTGCGCCACAACTCGAAGGCCACCGGGAGGTTCGCCGCGGCCGCGCCGGTCTCGTCCTGCGCCTCGCCGCTCACCTCCACCAGCGTGCCGCGCACGAAGGCCGACGCCGCCGCCCCATCGGCCGCGCGCACGTCCGTCACCCGCAGCGTGGTCTCCACCCGCGGCCCGTCGGGGTCGTCGCGCGACGGGTCTTCCCTCCGCCGCTCGGGCACCGGAGCCGCCGCCGGGGTCGCCTCGCCGTTGCCCGGAACACCCCCCGGGCCATTGCCGGGTCCGTTGCCCCGGTCATTGCCCGTTGCGTTGCCCGACGCCGTCGCGCTCTCGGGAGCGCTCTCCGTCGGTGCAGCGCTCGCCGTCGCGGCCGGCTCCTGGCCCGGGGCGCCGGGCGACGGCGCGGGCGCGGGGTGCTGGTTGGCGCGCGACGGCGACGGGGTCGACGAATACAGGCCCCCGTAACCGGGCGGCCGGGGCAGCGGGTCGGGGTTGGCCGGGACGAAGGCCTCGCGCTCGGACGACGCCTCGGTGCGCAGCGGGACATCCCACCCGCCGAGGTCGACGCGCGACCACCCTTGGCCCGGGATGGCCACCTCCGCCCAGGCGTGCGCCTCGTTGCTCACGAAGCGTGCGTTGACCCCCACCCCGTGCATCGTCAGCACGAAGGCGTACGCCCGGTGCCGGCACGCCCCGACGCCGCCCAGCGCCAGCGCCCGGTAGAGCTGGCCGTCGAGGTCGCCGGGCAGCTCGCCGTCGCGAAAGCCGCGGAAGTACCCCGCGAGCCCGCCGACGCCCGCGGCGAGCGATGCGCCCGGGGAGACCCCCGCGTGGCGTAGCACCTCGCCCACCCCCGCGCGCAGGAAGTCCGGCACCAGCGGCGCCGCCATGCCGCGGTGCGCCGACTCCGCGGAGAGCGCCCCCTCGGGCATACCGGTCATGGTAAACGCGCGCTGCGGCGCCTCGACGACGTAGGCGAGGCGCACCCGGCGCACCTCGGTCACCGGCGCGCGCACGAACACGTTGCCCGCGGAGTCTTCGAAGAACCCGACGGGGGTCTCTGGCACGGTGCGGTAGGACACCACGCGCTGCTCGGCCGCGACCGAGGGGATGGGCGTGGGCGACTGCGGCGACAGCTCGATGAACACGTCGCCGGTGAAGCGCGCGGCGGGCGCACCGCCCCAGCGCGGAGGGGCGTCGACGGCCACCGGGCGCAGCGAGGGGTCGCGCACCACGAGGCGGCCGAGCTCGTCGACGGCGTCGAAGGCGTGGGTGCGCTTGAAGGGCGA
>CAIOSS010001300.1 GCA_903860995.1 uncultured delta proteobacterium
CCACACCGCCCGGTTGCCCGGGTCGCGCGCATGCAGGGCCTCATACGTCCGCGCCGCCAGCGCGAGGTCGTCGAGGGGGCCCGCCGCCAGCGCCGCCACGTGCAGCTCGAGGTGCATCGCCTCGGCCTCCTCGGACTGCGCCGCCGCCGCGCGCAGCCAGCGCACGGCCTCCGCCGGGTCGCCCGCGGTCTCCCGCTGCTGCGCCAGGGCCACCATCGCCCAGCCCGCCTCGCGGGCCTCGTCGCGGGCCTCGCCGAGCGCGATCGCCCGCCGCAGCAGCGCCTCGGCGCGCTCGCCGGCCCGCAGCGCGAGCGCGAGCTCCACGGCCTGGTGCAGGGTCTCCCACGTCGCCTCGGGCGAGGCCGCGCGGCGCTCCAGCACGTCGAGCAGCGCGGTGTCGTCGCTCGCCTCGCGGGCCACCCGCTCGTAGAGGTCGAGCACCGAGAGGCGCTCGGGCCACGCCGCGGAGGTCGACTGGAGGAGCCGCGCCGCGCGCGCCAGGTCGGGCGAGCGCTCCTGGACCCACGCGATCCAGGTGAGGCCCTCCTCCACGTCGCCCTCGTCGGCGGAGGCGAGGAGGAGGGCGGCGAGGTTCCAGGCCGAGGCCCGCGCGGCGTGGCCCTCGAAGGCCGTCAGCTTGCGCAGCACCTCGACGCGCCCGGCGGTGTCGTCGAGCGCCGCGAGCGCCCGGTCGAGCCCCCACCACGCCGCCACCTGGATGGCGTCGTCGCCCTGCGCCGCCGCCTCGTTGAAGAGCCCGACGGCGCCCCGCGGGTCGTCGAGGTCGCGGGCGTGCACGTCGGCCAGGCGCAGCGAGAGCGAGCCCAGCGTGGAGGGGATGGCCCCCGCGCGCTCGCCCTCCAGGGCCGCGCGCAGCGTGGACTCGTAGCGGGCCACCTCGCCCGTCGCCCGCGCCACCCGGAGGGCGGCGTCATGCAGGGACGCATCGAGCGGGCGCAGCGCCAGGGCCTCGAGGAGCGCGTCGAGGGCCTCGGCGGGCCGGCCGAGGTGCTCGTCGAGCAGCGCGGCGGTGTCGGCCAGCGCGGCGGCCCGGGCGGCGGGCTCGCGCTCGCGCTCCAGTCGGGCGCGCAGGGCACGGAGCAGCACCTCGTGCTCGCCCGCGGACCGGAGCGCGGCCTCGAAGCGCAGCGCGTCGGGCTCGGAGCGCGCGGCCACCTCGAAGGCGGTCTCCAGGGTCTCGGCGGCGCGGTCGTGCTGGCCGAGGTCGCGCGCGATGCGGAAGAGCTCGAGCAGCACCTCGGCGGGGCGGGGGAGGTCGTCCGCGGCCACGGTCTGGCGCCGCACGATGAGCAGCAGCGCGCGGTAGGCCCGCTCCGCGCGGTCGAGCTGACCGGCCTCGCGGGCCAGCTCGCCCAGCAGCCGGAACACCCCGGGGTGCCCCATGTCGATGCTCGACGCGAGGTCGAGCTGCGCGAGCGCCTCGGGGAGGTCTCCCCCGGCGCGGGCGATGAGCGCGAGCTGGTGGTGGGCGTGGGCGCGCTCCGGCGGGCGCTGCCGGCCGTAGGCCTCGAGCAGGGCGGCGAGGATGGCCCGCGCCTCGTCGAGCCGCCCGGCGGCGCGCAGGGCGTTGGCGAGGGCGATGCGCAGCCCGCGGTCTTCCGGCGAGGCCGCCATGGCGGACTCCAGCACGGGCACCGCGCGCTCCGGGGCCCCGAGGCGCTGGTGCAGGATCTCCGCGGCCTCGCGCAGGTCGGCCGCCGTCGGGTCGCG
>CAIOSS010001301.1 GCA_903860995.1 uncultured delta proteobacterium
ACCGCTGAAGGGTCGCTTCGTCGCGCGAGGGAGCCGCGGCGGCGACGCAAGGAGGGTGCATCGATGACTGCGAAAGAGACCGCCCGTACGGCATTGGCTTCGCTCGACCTGTCGAAGCTCGTGGAGACCGAGGGCGAGCGCATCGCCGGCGAGGTGGGCGAGGTGTTCGCCGAGGTCGCCAGCGCGAAGGAGCGCCTTCCGCTGCTGGGCCCGGTGCTCGCGTGGCTGGCGCGCGCGACCGACTCCGCCGCGAAGGACGCCGACGCGGCGCAGCGCGCGCTGGAGGCCGAGCGCGCCGACGACGCGCCGCACATCGCCGCGCGCGATCGGCTGCGACGCTCGCTGTCCGCGCGGCTGGTGGGCGTGCGCATGACGATCGCTTCGGTGTGCTCGGAGACGGCGACGACGGAGCTGGGCTTCGTGGGCGCGACCCCCGAGCGGGAGGCCGAGCTGGTGGCGCTCGCGCACACCGTGCTCGATCAGGTGAAGCGACACCCGCCGAAGGCCACGCGGGGTGGCGTGACGCTCGATCTGGCGAAGCTCACGGCGGGCATCGCCGACGATGCGGGCGCGCTCGACGCGACGCTGAAGACGTTGGCGAAGGAGGCGCGGGAGGAGTCCGCCGCGCTGGTGAAGCGCGACAAGGCGCTGCGGGTGGCGCGGGCGCGGCGCGTCGGGCTCGCGCGGGTGCTCCAGGGGTTCTACGAGTTCGTGGGCGACGCCGAGAGCGCGGCCAGGGTGCACAAGGCCATCGGGCGCATCACCGAGGCGACCACCGAGGGGGAGCCGGAGCCGGTGGCGCCGGTGACGGGAGAGCCCGCGAAGGGGTGATCCGAGGGATGTAGGTGGATGTGTTCTGGACGCGCCCGAAGAGGGTTCGGGCGCGTCCGGGAGCGTCCCCGGGGCGGTGCGAGGGGGTTGGGGCGGGGGCGGGAGCGACCGGGGGGCGGCGGTCGGGGATTGGGGCGAGGTCGGGAGCGTCCGGCGCGGGCGGGGCGCGCGATGGGCCGTGGTAGGTTTGCCGCCGCCAGTGGAATCCCATCCCGGCGAGGCAACACCATGGCAATGCGCGCGGGTCTGGCTGCGAGTCCGGTGACGCCTGGCGACGTGCTGGGCAACGGGAAGCGGTACACGGTGCCGATGTTCCAGCGCGACTACGCCTGGGACGAGACCGAGTGGAGCGACCTCTGGGGCGACATCCTCACGATCGCCCAGGACGGGGAGAACGCGCACCACTTCCTCGGGGCGCTGGTGCTTCCGCCGACCACCGCCGACGGTCCGCTCAACATCATGGATGGTCAGCAGCGGCTCGTGACGCTCAGCGTGCTCGCGTTGGCGGTGATCACGCGCATCGAGCAGCTCCCGGCCGTCGGGCAGGAGCTCGGCGACCATCGCGATCGGGCCCGGCTGCTGCGCGAGCGCTTCGTGAGCACGAAGGATCCGTCCTCGCTGCAACACCACAGTCGATTGAAGCTCAACGCCTCGGACAATGGCTTCTATCAAACGTATCTCGTGCAGGGTCAGCGGCCCGCGCGCCCGAAGAGCTTGAAGGGCTCTGAACGCAAGCTCCACGAGTGCTCCGAGTTCTTCGCGACACGGCTCGGGGAGTATCCGGGGGCGGGCGTCGACGGGGCCGGGCTGGCGCAGTTTCTCAACCAGGTGCTGGCCAATCGACTGCGGTTCATCGAGATCCGGGTCGAGAACGACGAGACGGCGTTTGGGGTCTTCGAGACGCTCAACGCCCGCGG
>CAIOSS010001302.1 GCA_903860995.1 uncultured delta proteobacterium
GCATCCGTCGCCCGCGGTGGCGTTTCCGTCGACGCATGTCTCCGTCGGCGCGCGCACGCCGTCGCCGCACGTGACCGCGCACGTCGATCGGTCGCCGCGGCAGACGAAGCCGCGCTCCACCTCGCAGGTGGCCGAGCATCCGTCGCCCGCGGTGGCGTTTCCGTCGTCGCATCGCTCGACGCCCGCGATCGCGCCGCTCCCGCAGACCGTCACCGTGAACGACGTCGAGGCCGTCTGCACGAGCCCGCCGAGGGTGCGCGTCGCCGTCGCGGTGTAGCTCCCTTCGGCCAGCGCCGCGGGGGTGACCGACCAGCTTCCGTCGAGCGCCGCGAGCGCAGAGAGGGTCTGTCCGCCCACCATCACCACCACCGTCGAACCAGGCTGCGCGAGGCCCGAAATCACCGGCCGCGGATTGGCGGTGACGGTGCCCGAGGCAGGAGTCGTGATGACCAGCGGCCCGGCCGCGCACGAGCCCGAGGCGGACGTGACGGCGTTGACGAAGGCCGGACCGACGCGGCCTGGATTGCCCGGAATCGCAAGCGGGTTCACGTCTGCGATCGCGAAGACGCACGCCCCGAGGCCGCGGTAAGACTCGGCGCTGGAGACCAACACCGCGGTCACGTCGTCGATGCGCGTGGTGCCCGCAGGCGGAACAGGCGCGCCCGGAGCGAGGTAGAGCGCGTTGTTGCTCGGGATGCCGTTCATCGAGCGGTAGTCGTTGGTCTGCATCGGGTTCATGCCCGTGAACGAACTGCTCAGCGGGCTGCCGGTGTTGAGCGGAGCGGGGAGCGGTGCCGTGCGCAGCGTGCCGATCGTGGCGCCCCAGCCGGCGGCCCCGTTGAGCAGCGGAACCACGCCGTTGCCATTTCCGCCATCGACGTTGTCAGCGCTGCAAAGGCTACAATGGTCCGAGAACAGCACGAACGACCGCGCAGCGCGGGTGCGCACGGCGTCGCGAAGCAGCGTCCAGTTGGACGTTCCGATGCCGTTGAACGACGCCACAAGAACGACGATGTCGTAGCTACCGCCACCGGGGCGTTGCAGGTCGGCGGACGTGAGCGTCGCGGTGTCGAGGTCGTTGCGGCTCTGCACGTTGCTCGCGCCCACCACCGCTGCAAACTCCGCGATCGCGGCGTTGTAGTACGAGACCGCGCTATTCCGCGTGCTGCCGTCCGCGAGCACGAGCACCCGCGTCTGGGCCGCAGCAGGCGCCGCGGCAAACACCCCGGACAGCAGCGTCAGCAGCGCCGGGAGAGAGCTTCGTGGGGTGCGTTGAGTCCATGGAAAGAGCTTCATTCCGCGGACGCTACCAGCCCTGCGACTGTTCGAGGAGGCCTCCGATGCAGGGCGATCAGGGCCGATGGGTGATCCCATGGGGCACCCCCGTCCCGGCACGGTTACCTGGGATTCGGAGTAGGCGTCTCCGGGCCGGATCGGGAGGACCGACGGGGGACGAGGCGTGACCGGACGCCGCCTGGCCGCCGGGACATCGGCGCCGCCGCGC
>CAIOSS010001303.1 GCA_903860995.1 uncultured delta proteobacterium
CCGCCACGTACACCCGCTTCGCGGTCGCCACCGACCACCCCGAGGCCTCGCGCGCCGGGGCCGAGATCCTCGCCGCGGGGGGGACCGCCGCCGACGCCGCCGCCGCCGCGATGCTCGCGCTCGGGGTCGCGTCGCCCGCGTCGAGCGGCCTCGGCGGCGGCGGCTTCGCGCTCTACTACCGGGCCAGCGACCACAGCGTGACCTTCCTCGACTTCCGCGAGAGCGCCCCGGCGGCGATGACCCCCGCGCTGCTCACCGCCCTCCAGATGGGCCCACCCCCCGCCGACGCGGGCGCTCCCGCGGCGCCGCGCGCGACCGGTCCGTCCGTGGGCGTCCCCGGCGAGCCCCGCGGCATCGAGGAGATGCTCCGTCGCTTCGGCACCCTCGGCCTGGCCCGGGTGGTGGCGCCCGCGGCCCGCCTCGCCGAGGAGGGCTTCACGCCCAGCGAGCACCTCGCGGGCCTCTCGCAGCGCTTCGTGGGCGCGCTCCGCCGCGACCCCCTCGGGCAGACCTGGGTGCCCGACGGGGCCGACGGCATCCGCGCCAACGTCCCCCTGCGCAACCCCGCGCTCGCCCGCACCCTCCGCGCCTTCGGCGCCGACGGGGCGCGGGTCTTCTACGAGGGCCCGCTCGCCGACGAGATCGTGCGCGCCGTGGGCCGCGTCGGCGGCGTGCTCACCGCCGACGACCTCCGCCGCTACCGGGTGACCGAGCGCGCCCCGCTCGAGGGCCAGCGCTACGGCCACCGATGGGTGACCGCGCCGCCCGAGAGCGCCGGCGGGTACACCATGCTCGCGAGCCTCGCGCTGCTGGAGCGCTGGCTGCCCGGCGACGGCGCTCGCCCCGCCGAGGCCGACGTGCTGCACGCCATGGCCGAGTCGTGGCGCGGCCCCTTCCTCGACCGGGCGCGCTACTTCGGCGACCCCGATTTCGTGCGCGTGCCCGTCGACGCGCTGCTCGCGCCCGCCCGCGTCGCGGTCCGCGCGGCCCGCTTCGACCCCGCCCACGCCCGGCCCTCGCTCGACTACGACCTCCCGCTTCCCTCCGACGTGACGGCCCCGCCCGCGGCTGCGCCCGTGGGCACGGGCACCTCGCACGTCTGCGTGGTCGACGCGGCGGGCAACATCGCCAGCGTCACCACCACCATCAACATTCCCTTCGGCGCGGGGGTGAGCGTCGGGGGCTTCTGGCTCAACGACGAGCTCGATGACTTCACCGCCGCGCCGGCGCCCAACAGCCCCGCGGCGCAGCTCCCCGGCAGCGAGCTCAACCGGGCCGCGCCAGGCCGGCGACCGGTGTCCACCATGACCCCGACGATCGTGTTCGCGGGCACGGAGCCCGTGCTCGTCGTGGGCGGCAGCGGCGGGACGCGCATCGTGACCTCCGTCGAGCAGGCCGCGTGGCGGGCCATCGTGCTCGGGACGCCCGTCGCCGAAGCCGTGGCCTTCCCGCGAATCCACCAGGCCGCCGCGCCCGACGTGCTCTCCGTCGAGGCCGCGACCGACGAGGCCGCGGTCGCCGGGCTGCGCGCGCGCGGGCACCAGACCGACCCGCTTCGCTCCGGGGCGATCGTCCAGGCGATCCGCATCACCCGCGAGGCAGGGGCCCTGCGCCTGGAGGCCGCGAGCGACCCGCGGAAGGGTGGCCGGCCCGCCGGGCAGTAGCGCGCGCCCGACGGGTCGCTTTCTGGTGGGGTAGGGGTCCCTCGGGGCACGATGCCTGGCACACGGACCCGTCGAAGATGCGCTGCCGATGAGCTCCGACGACGACGAGGCCTTCCTGGAGCTGGAGGCCGAAGGGCCCGCGGCGCCCGCCGCAGACCCGACGCCGCACCTGCCCGAGGCCCGCGACGACGAGGCCTTCCTCGAGCTCGACGAGGTCGCCAATGGGCCCCTCGCGCGCGCCGTCCGGGTGGTCAGCGACGACGACCTGCGCACCGTCACGGCCCTCGCCGAGGACGACCGCCCCCTGCTCGACGCGCTGTACCCCGCGCAGCCCGACCTCGCCGCGCGCCCGCCCACCGCGGCCGACCTCGCGGAGCGCCTCGCCTTCGTGCGCGCCGCGCTCAACCAGGTCACCCGCCGCGGCTCCGAGTGGCGCGCCCGCGCGGAGGTCGCCGGCTCGGTGCTGGCGCGGCGGCTCGATGCCCTCCAGCGCGGGGGCGACCTCGCGGGCGCGGCCCTCGCCGAGCTCCTCGCGTGGCACGAGCGCGCGATCGAGGCCCTCATCACCCGCGAGGCAGGCGACGCCCGGGCGATGTTTCCGGCGGAGATCCAGCGCCTCGACGCCGAGGCCGGCCGCCGGGGCCTCTCGGCGGACCTCGCCCGCGCGGTCGCGGCCCGGCTCGGGGTCAGCTTACACAGTGATGTATCCGTCGCGTGGTCGCCCTGCGACGCGCTCCCCGGCTCGCCCCGCACCCTCGACGCCGCCGCCGACGCCATCGCAGCGAGCGTCGCCCACGCCGTGGTCGCCCTGCGCGACGCGGCCCTCTCGGCGTGGCTGCGCGCCAACCGGGCGGACCCCGCGCTGGTCTCGATCGCCGCGGAGTCCGAGGCCCTCGCGCGCAACGCCGACACCGACGCGGCGGTCATCGGCGCCTGGACCCTCGCCTGGGCGATGGGCCGCGAGGGCGTCGCCGTCGACGGGCTGCCGGTCACCTCCCCCGAGGTGCTGCGCACGCACCTCCGCGCGGGGCGGCTCGACCCGTCGCGGGTCCGCGCGCAGGGCCGGGCGCTGGGCGGGTGGTTTCGTCGCGAGGGCC
>CAIOSS010001304.1 GCA_903860995.1 uncultured delta proteobacterium
CCGCCCAGGCCTGATCAGGGTCCCTCGTCGCTTCGTTGACCGTACGCTCCACCGGGGGATAGAACTCCGACACAGTGCGGCACGATGGCTTCGACGTAACCTTCTGGGGGGTCCGGGGTAGTGTAGCTACCCCGGGGCCGCGCACGGTCCTCGTGGGCGGCAACACCAGCTGCGTCGAGGTGCGAGCGGGCGGCGAGCGCATCATCCTCGACGGCGGCACCGGGCTCCGCGAGCTCGGCGACAGCCTCCGCCACGACGGCCCCCTCAACGCCCACGTCTTCTTCTCCCACGTCCACTGGGACCACATCCAGGGCGTGCCCTTCTTCGCGCCCGCCTTCGACCCGCGCAGCAGCTTCGTGCTGCACGCCGGCAAGCGCGCGGGGCGCACGGTGCGCGAGGCCCTCGGCGGCCAGATGATCGACCCGTACTTCCCGGTGCACCTCCAGGAGATCGAGGCCGCGCTGACCTTCCACGACCTCGAGCAGCGCCAGCGGGTCACCCTCGGCGACGGGGTCGTGGTGCACGGCATCGAGGGCAACCACCCCGACGGGGTGTACGCGTGGCGCGTCGAGTGGAAGGGCCACTCGCTCGTCTACGCGACGGACACGGAGAGCTCGTCGCTGCACGACGAGGCCATCATCGAGCTCGCGCGCGGCGCCGACGTGTTCATCTACGACGCGCAGTTCACGCCCGAGCAGATCGACGGCGGCGACGGGCGCGGGTCACGCCGCGGCTGGGGGCACAGCACCATGATGGACGGCGCCCGCATCGCTGAGGCCGCCCGCGTGGGGACCTACGCCCTCTTCCACCACGACCCCTACCAGGACGACGACGCCGTGGTGGAGAAGGAGCGACGCGCCCAAGGGGCCTTCGAGCGCTCCATCGCTGCGCGCGAGGGCATGAAGCTCGACGTGATTCGCGGCCACAGGGGTGCGTAGCAGGCTTCGCGGGTGGCGCATCGGTTGCGCGATTGCACGATATCGGTTGGGGATCTTTTCCCCCGGGAACATCGGGGTTATAGCAGCGCCATCGACACCATGGACTCCGCGCTGCCTGCCACCATCCCATCGGACATCATTGTCGAGAAGCCCGCGGCCCGGGAGGGCAAGGTGCTCATCGACGCGGCGCGCCCCTACGCGGTGGAGAGCCCCGGGCGCACGGTCTGGGTGGTGGTGAGCACGCTCGCGGCCTGGGCGACGTGCTTCGCGCTCGCCACCGCGCTGCCGGCGCCGTGGTACGCGCGGCTGCCCTTCACGGTGCTCACGGCGCTCATCGCGGTGCGGTCGTTCATCTTGTTCCATGACGTGATGCACACTGCGATGTGCCGCGGCAACGCGCTCTGGGCCCGGGTCTCCCGCCCGGTGGTGACCGCCTTCGGCTTCTGGATCCTGACGCCCCCGCGCATCTGGAAGGAGTCGCACAACTACCACCACGCGCACACGGCGAAGCTCGTGGGCTCGCACATCGGCTCGTACATGATGCTCACCCCGGCGATGTACGCGAAGGCGACGCCGTCGCAGCAGCGCATGTACCGGCTCATGCGCTCGCCCCTCAACGTGGCCGTCGGGTACCTCACGGTGTTCCTGTGGGGCATGTGCGTCGGGCCCTTCTTGAAGGCCAAGAAGAAGCACTGGGACTCGGCCCTGGCGCTGGTGCTGCACCTCGCGCAGATCGCCCTGACGGTCTATTTCTTCGGCGTGGGCGCGGCCTTCACCGGGGTCATCGGCTGCGTGGGCCTGGCCTGCGGCATGGGCGCGTACCTCTTCTATGCGCAGCACAACTTCCCCGACATCCACGTGCAGCCGCGCGAGTCGTGGAGCTACACCCGCGCCGCCCTGGAGTCGTCAAGCTTCATGGAGATGTCCCCGCTGATGCACTGGTTCACGGGCAACATCGGGTATCACCACGTGCATCACCTCAACCCGCAGATTCCGTTCTACCGGCTGCCCGAGGCGATGGCGGGCATCCCCGAGCTGCAGCACCCGGGGCGCACCTCGCTGCGCCTCAAGGACCTCCGCGCCGCCTTCGCGCTCAAGCTCTGGGACCCCGCCAAGGGTCACATGGTCGGCTATGACGAGGCCTCGGCGGGCTGAGACCACCGCTCGGTCGTCCACTGCCCCGTGATATCTCATCGGGCAACCCGATGAGCCATCGCGCCCGCCTCGCCCCTCTCCTCGCCCTCCTCCTCGCCGCCGCCACCTCCCATGCCCAGCCGCGGCCCGTCGCGCTCAGCGCCGTCGAGCACGCCCTCGGCGCGTCGCCGCTGCACATGGTCGCGGGCCACGGGCGGCTCACCGCGGGCGTCACCCGCGACGGCGACCTCGCGGTGCTCACCTGGCCGTCGCCCTCGTGCTGCGATCAGCTCACCCACCTCTCGACCAACGCCCTCGACGCTCGCACGCGCCCCCGCACTGGCGTCCGCGAGGGCTTCGGCGTCGCCCTCGGCGTGGTCGTCGAGACGGCGTCGGGCACCCGCGTCGAGTGGCTCCACGACCCCGCCCGGTGGCGCCCGGTGGCGAGCTACGCCGACGAGCGCTCGCTCCAGCCGCGCGTGACGTACACCCGCGTCGACGGCGGGCTCACCGTCACCCTCGACGACGCCGTGCTCCCGTCGCCCGACGTGCTCCAGCGGCGCGTGCGCTACGTGCGCACCGAAGACGCCGCGGGCATGGCCATCCGCAGCGTCGCGCTCATGGCGCACGCCAACCTCGGGCTCACCCAGAACGTCATCCCGAGGCTCCCCTTCGGCGACGTGCTGGCCGACAGCCGCAACGACTTCGGCGTCGTGTACGACCGCGCCCTCGGGGCCTTCGTGCACTTCCGCCCCGCCGACCGCGCGCCCATCACCGACCTCACCTCCCTCGTCAGCGCCCCGGAGCTGCCGGCCAACCACTTCGGCCCGCTGGACGCCCTGCTCCGCCGCGACGGCGACCTCACCTCCGACGCCGACGCCCTCGCCGCCTCGCTCGACACAACCTTTACCCGCGGCGTGTACGCCGTCGTCGGGAGCGAGCCCCGGGCCGACGCCTTCCACGCCGGGCGCGAGGGCGACGACTTCTGCGACGAGCTCGGCGTGCTCGTCGACAACGTGCTGGCGCTCCGCACGTCGGGCATCGTGCTGCCGCTCGACCCGGGCCTGGCGACCGGGTTTCGCTGCCCGGACGCCGTGCGCCCGTCGCGCCTCGCCGTCGCCCGCGGATGGACCCGCAGCACCCCGTCGGCGTGGTCGCTGGCCAACACCAACACCCTCGCGGGCAACCCCGTGGCGGCCTACCTCAACGACAGCGCCATGCGGGTGCCCTTCACCGCCACGGGCCTCACCGGCGAGGCCCGGCTGCTCATCGCCTTCGGGGCCACCGCCGCGGAAGCTCGCACGGCCTACGGCACCGCGCGGGCGCTGAGCCCCGCGGAGGTGATCCGCCGCGACGGGGCCGAGTGGGAGCGCCGCGCGGGCGCCCTGGTGGTGCCCGATCACCTGCCCGAGACCATTCCCCTCGCCGAGCGCACGCGCATCACCCGGGCGGCCCGGCGGGCCATGCTGCATGTGCTCAATGGCACCGACGCGGCCACGGGGATGGTGGTGGCGTCCATTGCCCGCCAGGCGCCGTACGGGCTCGACTGGCCGCGCGACGGGGCCTTCTTCGATGACGCCTTCGACATCGGGGGACTGCCTGGCAACACCACCCGGCGGCTCGACTGGGCGCTGCCGCTCGCGCGCGAGACCGCGCTGGGGCAGTCGGACATCAACCCCCTCACCGACCCGCGGCCGCCCGTCGACCCGCGCACCGGCACCCGGCAGTACCCCGAGGCCGCGTGGGAGATGAACTACTACAACACCGGCGCCATGGGCGGGTTCTTCCGCTTCGAGATCGACAACACCGCGCTGATGGTGTGGTCGGCTTCAACGCACCTGGCGTTCTTGTCCAATGAAGAGCGGATGACCACCGCCGCGCGCTGGTGGCCGCGCATCCGCCGCAGCGCCGACCTGCTGGCCGACTGGCGCGACGCCGAGACGGGGCTCCACGCGCTGGCCAACGAGGACGACAACGCGGCCTTCTCGGCCACGCTCCACGGCGGCACCACGGTGTTCGCCGCGCTGGAGGCCTGCGCGCGGGTGGCCCGGTTGATGGGCGAGCCCGCCGTCGCCTCGCGCTGGGAGCGCCGGGCCTCGGAGCTGCGCGACGCCCTCGTGCGGCGCTTCTACGACCCCACGATGCGGCGCTTCGTCAACGACGTGACCGGCGCGGCGGCGAGCAACCCGGGCTCGTCGGCGCTGGGCGCGACGGCGTGGATGGTGTGGCCCGCGGCGATGTTCGCGGTGACCGACGAGCGCGTGGCGCGGCAGATGCGCAGCGACATGGAGCGGGTGCTGGCGGCGCTGCGGGGCGACCCTGGCACCGAGGGCGGGGCGTACCTCACCAAGACCATGCTGGCGGCGGCGGTGTTCGTGGCGCGCGGGGGCGACCCCACGCTGCGGCCGCTGGTGGAGGAGTCGCTGGTGCGGATGGCGCGGGACGTCATCACCGACGACACGCAGGTGATGGGCGAGGTGTTCATCACGCTGAGAGACGCGGACGGCGGGGTGACCGCGCGCGAGAACCGGGTGTCCATCCCCCACCTGTGGGAAGCGACGCTGTTCTATCTGACCACGATGGCGCTGAGCGAGCCCGAGCGCTTCGACTTCGACCGCCGCGCGCTGCCCGCGGCGATGACCCCGCCGCCGGGGACGGTGCCGCTGCCCGAGCCGATGGCCGACGCGGGCGCGGTGATGGATGCGACGGTGGACGCGCCGCAGGTCTTCGACGCCGGGGCGGTGATGGACGCCGGGAGGGATCCCTTCGCGCTGCGCACCACCGGCGGCGACTGCGCGTGCGCGGTGCCGGGCCCGGCCCGCCTGGGCGGGGCGCGGTGGGGGATGGCGCTCGGCGCGCTGGGGCTGTGGGTGGCGCGGCGTCGGCGTCGGCGCGCTTGACCCGTCCGGGCGAGTTGGGCACCTATCCCACCGCCATGCCGACCTTCGAGTTCCAGACCATCCTCGACGCCCATCCGCACGACACGCCC
>CAIOSS010001305.1 GCA_903860995.1 uncultured delta proteobacterium
CCGCGACGGGGAGGCGCGGGTCGAGCTGCGCGAGGAGCCCGTCGAGGCGCCGGGCGAAGGCCGCCGCGTCGCCGGTGAAGGCCCGCGGGGCCGACGGAAACTCGAAGAGCACCGCGGCCGTGTGCGGCAGGAAGTGACCGAGCAGGGCGTCGCCGAGGTCGCGCTGGAAGCGCTCGACGGAGCAGTAGTCGGGGTTGGCCTGCGGGGCCTCGTCCCGGCGGTTGGGGATGACGGCGGAGGTGACGCTCGCGGGGGCCTTGATGACGCAGCGGAAGCCGGGCGGGAGCTGCGCGGCGTAGCGGTCGAGGTCCGCGGGCGGCAGCGGGCCGTAGTAGCTGCGGTCGATGCCGACGGTGGTGAGCAGCGGGTGGCGGCTGTACTCGCTCAGGCCGTCGCGGGCGAGGTCGCTCTCGGTGTACCTGCGCGACCAGACGATGCCCTCCCACCCTGTCGAGAACCACGAGCTCGTCCCGAAGTGCAGGCGCGGCGGCAGGCGAGCGGCCACCGCGGCGGCCTCGCGGTACACCGGCGCCAGCGGGTCGGAGCCCTTGAAGAGGTCGAGCTGGGCGACAGGAGCGACGCGGCGCGTGGGCATCGGGGGACCGTTGCATCGCAGCGTAGCGGCGCCCGGCGCGCGGGCCAACGATTCGTCGTAGCCTCGACGGGGTGACGGCGCTGCCCTCCGACGACGCGATCCGCGAGGGCCTGGCGAGGGTGGAGTCCCTCGCGAAGAGCGACCGCCGGGTGCGGGTGCTGGAGGCCATCGGGTGGCCGCGCGAGGTCGAGGAGCGCTTCTTCGCAGGCGGGGCCGACGCCCTGCCGGAGGTGACCTACGAGGTCGACCGCGACGCGCTGCGCGACCGGGTGCGCGAGCTCGACGCGGCGGAGCGCTCGTTCGACGGGGACCACCCGATCACGCTGTGGCTGCGCTCGTCGGTGGCCTCGATGCGCGACGCCTCGCGGATGGTGCTGGCGCTCGGCACGGCGGAGTTCTCGCGGCTGTCGAAGGAGCTGTACGGCGGGCCGCGCACCCGCTTCCACGGCGGCAACGAGCGCAACATCGACCTCGCCAGGCACGTCATCGACCGGCTGCGGCCGCACGGCACCGACGAGGCGACGGACGACGCGCACGAGCTGCTCGACGCCGAGGCGATGGCCCAGAGCCTTCGGGCCAGGGTGGCGACGGAGTACCCGGGCATGGCGCTCGCCGTGCTGGTCGATCCCGACGCGACGGCCAAGGTGGTCGCCGGCACGAGCCGGGTGCGGGTGCGCGCGGACGCGACCTTCACCCCGTGGGAGGCCGACGCGCTCTGGCACCACGAGGTGGAGACCCACGCGCTCACGGGGCAGAACGGCGCGGCGCAGCCCGAGGCGGGCTTCCTGCGGGTGGGTGGGCCCCGCTCGACGCGCACGCAGGAGGGCCTCGCGGTGTTCACCGAGCTGCACCACCACTGCGCCTCCATCGAGAGATTGCAGCGCCTCGCCAACCGGGTGCTGCTGGTCGACATGGCCGAGCAGGGCGCGAGCTTCGTCGACCTGTACCGCCACCTGGTGGAGCACGGGGCCCCGGCGCGCGAAGCATACCTCGACGCGCAGCGGGTGTGCCGCGGCGGGCTCGTGGCCGGCGGCGCGCCCTTCACCAAGGACACCGTGTACCTCGCGGGGCTGCTGGACGTGCAGGCCTTCCTGAGCGCCGTGGTGCGAGAGGGCTTCCGCGACGAGATGGAGCTCCTGGTCTGCGGCCGCATCGCCCTGGAGGACCTCACGGCGCTGGTGCACCTGCGCCGCCGGGGCATCCTGCAGCGCCCGCGGTACATCCCGCGCTGGCTGCGCCGCTGGCGGACGCTGGTGCCGGAGTTCGCGTTCCTGTCCTTCCTCGACAGCATCGCGCTGCAGCGGGTGCAGGAGCAGTACGCCGCGCTGATTCGCACCGCGACCGAGGTGTGACGAATTCTTTGTGGCCCCGGAGACCCGCGATAGGGTCCCTCTTGCCTGAGGGCGCTGCGGTGTCGAGGGCCTCCCTTCTCGACCGCCGCGGACAAAATCCCTCCCGGGTGCGTGGACGATGCAGCGCGTGAGCGCTCGTCGGACTTCGCGGCAGCGGCTCCGTCCTACGGCCGCGCGATTGCTGGGGTGCGTCCGTCCACGCATTCCCGATCAAAGCAAGCGCGCGGCAGCATGGATGTTGGGGCCGATCTGCCATTTCCCCGCGGCCGCGGCGGTGAGGTCGACGCCCTCAGATCACCGGCGTGCCGAAGCTCTGCGTGGTGGACTCGGTGCGCTTCACCGGGAAGGGCCCCGGCGTGGGCTCCGGCGGAACGAGCGACGGCGTACGCTGCACCGCCGCAGCCGAGAGGGCCTCGACGGGCGCGGGCGCACCCGCGGCGAAGGGCCGGCGCAGCGCCTGGACCCCCACCTGCGCCGGGGCGGCTGCCTCGCCGAAGCGCTCCAGCCACCAGGCGCCCAGCAGGCCCGTGTAGGCCGCGACCACGGAGAGCCCGAGCGCCACCATCCAGATGGTCTGACCCGCCCAGCCGGGCCGCGCCGCGAGCGTGTCGATGGTGATCGCCGCCGCCAGCGCCGCCAGCGGGACGTACAGCCACGGCGCCGCCGAGCGCAGCAGCGCGCGACGCCACGGCACCTGCGACGCCACCAGCTCGACGTCGACCATCACCGTCGGCACCCGCCCCAGCGCCCCGAGCAGCTGGTCGCGGCGGGTGAGCTCGATCTCCAGCGCGCCGCCCATCAGGGCGAGCAGCGGCGCCACGAAGAGGTACCGCGCCTCGGAGGTCTGGCCGTGCACCTGCACCCAGGCCGCGACCCCGGCGAGCGTCGCGAGGCGCAGCCCGAGGGTCTGTCCCTGGACGCGCGCGCGCAGCGTCGCGAGGAAGCGTTGATGCTCGGCGAGGGGGTGGGCGTGGGGTTCCATGAGGCGAGGAGCGTAGCGGTGATCGGGGTCGCGGGCCACGGGCCGAGCGTGTAGCGTCCCGGGTCGTCGTCATGACCGAAGTCATCCGCGCCGACGCGCTCCCCGACCCGCTGCGCGACGAGCTGCTCGCCGCCGTGACCGCCGCCACCGGCCTCCCCGCGTCGCTGGTCGCCGCGCGGCGCCTCGCGGGGGGCGCCTCGATGGAGACCTGGTCGGTCGACCTGCGCGTGGGCGACGCCGTCGAGGCCCTGGTCCTGCGCCGGGACATGGGCGCCAACATGAGCGCCTACGCCCTCGATCGGCCGACGGAGTTCGCGCTCCTCCAGGCCGCCTGCGCCGCGGGGGTGCGCGCGCCGAGGCCCCGCTACCTGTCCCCCGCGGGGGCGGCGAGGCGGTGGTTCCTGATGGAGCGCCTGCCGGGGGAGAGCGTCGGGCGGAAGGTGGTGCGCGCGCCGGAGCTCGCCGCCGCCCGCGAGGTGCTCGCCCGCCAGCTCGGCGAGGCGCTCGCGGTCATCCATCGGGTCCCGGTCGCGCAGGGGTTGCCCGCGATCCCGGGTCCGACGGAGGGCCGCTCGCCCGCCGAAGAGGCGCTGCACCAGGTGCGCGCCGTGCTTGCCACCCTCGGGCTCCGCAACCCCGTCTGGAGCTACGCCCTCCGCTGGCTCGGGCAGCGCGTGCCGGCCTGGGACGGCGCGCTCGTGCTGGTGCACGGCGACTATCGCATCGGCAACCTGCTGGTCGACCGCGACGGCCTCGCGGGGGTGCTCGACTGGGAGTTCGCGCACCTCGGCGACCGCCACGAAGACCTCGCGTGGGTCACCGTGCGCGACTGGCGCTTCGAGCAGGACGCGCGCGTGGTGGGCGGCGTCGGGTCGCTCGACGATTACCTGGACGGGTATGCCTCCGCCGGCGGCCTCCCCGTCGACCGCGACGCCTTCGTCTGGTGGGACCTCATCGGCAACCTCCGCTGGGCGCTGATGTGCCACGCCCAGGCCGACCGCCACCTGCGCGGCGCCGACCGCTCGGTCGAGCTGTTGAGCCTCGGGCGCAAGGCCGCCGAGATGGAGTGGGAGCTCATCGACCGCATCGACGCCATCGAGAAGGGAGGGCGCTGAGCCCATGTCCGACGACCGCGACGCCTTCGAGCAGCACCCCAGCGCCCTCGACCTCATCGACGCCGCGCGCGAGCACCTCGCGACCCGGGTGCTCCCCGCCATCACCGACCCGCGGCTGCGCTTCGAGACCCTCGTCGCGACGCACGTGCTCGGGGTCGCCTCGCGCGAGCTCTCCCGGGGCCCGGAGATGACCGCGGAGATCGACCGGGGGAGGGCGGCGCTGCCGGGCTCGCCCGTGCACGACGAGGCCCTGTGCGCGCTCATCGAGGAGGGGCGCTACGACGACCCCGAGGCGGGCGCGGCGCTGCGACGCTGGCTCCAGGCGCGCAACGAGCTCTCGCTCTTCGCCTGGAACCCGCTCTTCCTCATGCGGGTAAAGGGCTGACCCGATCTCCGTTGGTGTCGGCGCGCGCCGGCACGGTGAGCCCGTAGTCCTTGAAGCGCTCGTGGAGGGTCGAGCGCGCGATGCCCAGCGCCCGCGCGGTGCGCACCAGGAGGCGACGGGGCGCGGATCGTGCCAGGCCGGAGGGGGGGGCTCAGGGCCATAGGCGTTAACCGTCGATTGCAGGGCGGGCGGGGCA
>CAIOSS010001306.1 GCA_903860995.1 uncultured delta proteobacterium
CAGCGCGCGGCGGCACACCTCCACCGGGGTGCTGTTGGGCGCCGAGAACACCGGCACGTTGAGCTTCTGCCCGAGCACGTTGAGCTGCTCGACCGCCGCGGGGCGCTGCAGGTCCGCCGCCACGAGCAGCACTTTCTTACCCTCTTCGGTAAGCAGCTTCGCGAGCTTGGCGCTGGTGGTGGTCTTGCCCTGCCCCTGCAGGCCGACCATCATGATGAGCGTCGGCGTGCCCTTCTGCGCCTCCGTGAGCGGCGCGGCGTCCGGCGACGACATCATCGCCACGAGCTCTTCCTGGCAGGCCTTCACGAAGAGCTGGTCGGGGGTGACCGTGGCCTTCCTGCCCTGCGACTCGGCGCGGAGCTTGACCACCTGCCCGAGCAGCTTCTCCTTCACGCGGCCGAGAAACCGGCGCGTGACGTTGAGCTCTACGTCGGCTTCGAGCAGCGAGAGGCGCACGTCCCGGAGGGCGGCCTCGATGTCGGCCTCGGTGAGCTCCGCGACCCCGGTGAGCTTCTGACGCGCCTTGCGAAACCCTTCGGTCAACGTCTTGAACATGGTCCTCTTTGCTAGGGCCGCGCTGCTACCACGTCCGCAGGGATTCCATCAACCCCGGCGGAGACCGGCGGTGCCCGCGTCAAAGCGACGGGCACTCGCTGCCGAGCGCCGGGTCGGGGTTGCAGTAGATGAACCCTCCCCCGCGGGTGACCGTGACCAGCACGATGGTGTCCGCGCGGGTGCCCGCGTCGAGGGTCGCCCAGGCCCGCGCCACCGCCTGCGCGGCGGCCGTGTCCACCGCGAAGACGTGCAGGATCTGCTTCACCCAGCGCTGCCCCGGGAGCACCCGCATGGAGCTTCGGTTGACCCCCGCGAGCTTGTCGCGCAGCAGCGAGAGCGCGTTGGCCTCGGTGAACACCATCGGCATCGGGCGGTACGCCCGGGTGACGCTCACCCCGACGCGCTCGCCCCCGATGGACACCACCAGGTCGGTGATGGAGTTGGCGCCCGCGTCGTCGGCGGGCTGGTACATCACCTCGGTCTCGGTGGCGACCAGCGCGGCGTCCTCGCAACGATAGAGCAGCTCGTAGCTGAACACCTCGGACTCCGTCGAGCTGCCTCCCGCGTTGGGCGTGTCGTACATCCGACGCCCGCCGACCGAGAGCAAGGTGCGGTCGTAGCGCTCGCCCGCCATGAACCCGAGGGCGTTCTCCACCAGCGAGGGCGCCGGGTTGCGGAGCATCCCGCGGAGCGTGCCGCACGTGCCAGAGACAGCGCCGAGGCCCGGCAATGGACCGTCCCGGGGCGGGGTCGCGGCGTCCACCAGCGCAGGGGCGTCATGGGCCACGTCGAGGACCGCGGGCACATCGGTGCCACGGCCGACATCGATGACCGCGAGGCGATCGACCGCGGCGCCGGCGTCGGCGGCGCCGGCGTCCACCGGGGCGAGCACCGCCGGGTCGCTGCCGCACGCGGCGAGGCTCAGGAACAGCGAGAAAAACAGCAGAAACGAGGGGCGGTGAGACATCGCGCGCGGACGCTAGCAGAAGTGCCGCGCGGGCGGCGAGCGCTTCACCGCACGGCCATCAGGTCGGCCCGCGGCGCCCGGCTGAACACCGGCGGTCGCCCGATGGGCGCCTCCACGGTGACCTCCATCGGGCCCTCGTAGCGGCGCGTCGGGTCCCACACGTCGAACCAGGTGCCCGCCGGGAGGTACACCGCCCGCGAGGTGGCGCCCATCTCCACCACCGGCGCCACCAACAGCGCGTCACCCAGGAGGTACTCGTCGCGCACGCCGTAGCCCCGGGGGTCGCCCGGAAACGCGAGGCCCAGGGCGCGCACGATGGGCATGCCCGTGCGCTGGTGCTCGTCGCCCGCGCGCCGGATTTCCGCCGCCAGCGCCCGGTGCACCCGCGCGAAGCGGGCGAAGTGGGTGGTGGTCTCGTCGTCGCGGTCCCACGCCCAGTTGGTGGCGCGCTGGAGGCCCTCGTGGGTGCGAAACACCGGCGTGAAGGCCGCGAGCTCGACCCACCGCTGGTAGAGCTCGCGGGTGCTCGGTCCCCCGGAGAAGCCCGCCACGTCGTGGGTGCAGTAGCCCACCCCCGCCATGCCCAGCGACACCAGCGCGGGGATCACGGTCTTGAGTCCGTCGTCCTCGTCCCAGGTCGCCTCCTGGTCGCCCGCCCACACCACCTGCGACACCTGCGCGGTGCGAAGCCAGCCCGAGCGCGAGAGCATGATCCAGTCGCCGTCGGGGTGGCGGGCCTCGAGCACCTCGCGCGCCGCCCGCTGCCAGCGCTCGGGGTAGCGGTTGTGCGAGCGCCGCGGGTCGCTCCCGTCGGACATCGCCGCGTCGTGCGGCAGCCACTCGCCGAAGTCGTGCATCCAGCCGGTGATCCCGAGGTCGATGGCGCGGCCGGCGTAACCCTGGAACCACCGCACCGCGGCGGGGTTGTTCACATCCACCACCCCGCCGCTCAGCACCGAGATCGGGAACACCGCGGGCATCCCGTTCGCTCCGCGCACGATGTAGCCCTCGCGCACCGCGGTGTCGTAGAGGTCCTGCTCGGGCACCAGGAAGGGGTTGAAGTACCCGAGGAAGCGCACGCCCCCGGCGTTGAGCTCGCGGATGAGCCCCGCGAGGTCGGGGTACCAGCTCTCGTCCACCGACCAGCGGTAGCGCACCCCCACGTTGCCCGCGCCGAACTCCCGCCGACCGAGCCAGTCCTGCGACCACACCGCGGCCAGCGGGACGTCGAAGCGCCGCGCCCGCTCCACGGCCGCCCGCACCGGCGCGGGCCCACCCTGCACGCCCAGCCAGACGCCCTCCACGGCCCACGCCGGGGGCTGCGCCGTGCGTCCCTGAAGGCGGGTCCACGCGGACATCACCGCGGGCACGGTCGGCCCGGTGTAGAGCCGCAGCACGAGCTCGTTGGTGTCCTGCGCGGAGAAGGTCCACGCGGCGGGGTCGTCGGCGCAGAGGTCGGCCTCGGCGCGGGCGTCGGTGTCGAGCGCCACCCCGAAGCCCCGCGGGTCGAGGAAGAAGGGCACCGGGAAGTACGTCGTCGTGTGATCGCCCGAGAAGGCGTTGCGCCGCGCCGGGGAGCGCCCGATGCCCTGCTCGCTCACCCACAGCGGGACGTGCCGGCCGCGGTGGTCGACGGCGTTGTACTGCTCGCCGAAGCCCAGGAAGTGCGACCCCGGCTCGCAGGCGAAGCGCAGCCCGAGCTCGCGGACGGGCGCCGCGCCCGCCGTCGCCGTCACCCGAAGCTCGACCTCGTCGGCCGACACCCGCCGCGCCCGCAGCGTGGAGGCCCCCTCCGGGCCGCGCGCCCGCAGCACCGCGGCGTCGCCCTCCACCGCGAGCGACACCGACCCCGACGGGCGGGCGACGGAGCGACCGGGCTGCGTGAAGGTCCAGATGCCGAAGGCGAAGCGGACGGTCTCTTCATAGGACACCGCGAAGGCCGGCGCGCCGTCGCTGCGCACGAGCGTGCGGCCGCCCACCTCCAGCGCGACGTCGCCGTCGCTCCACGCGCGGACGGTGAGGTCGCCCAGCACCGCGGGCGCCAACGCGGTGCGTCCAAGAGGGGCGTCTTCCGTCGCGCAGGCGACACATCCGATCGCGGTCAGGGCGACCCACCTGGAGGAGAGCGGCTGCGTCATCGGCGCGCACTATGGCCATCGCCCTGAAGCTGTGGCAAGAGGGCCGCTAGACGCCAGTGCAGCCGTCGAGCGCGGCGCCGGAGGCCAGCGACAAGCGATGAGTGACAACACCCGACCCAGCGTGGTCAAGGCCCGCCCGATCTGGCTACAGACCTCGCTCGTGGGCTTCGCGCTCATCCACCTAGCCAGCCTCGCGCTCCCCTTCGTCGTGGGCGTGAGCGTGAAGAGCGTCGCCCTCGCCCTCGGGCTGTACGTGCTGCGCATGTGGGGCATCACCGCGGGCTACCACCGCTACTTCGCGCACCGATCGTACAAGACCTCGCGGTGGTTCCAGTTCGTGCTGGCCTGGGTGGGCGCGAGCTCGGTGCAGAAGGGCCCCCTGTGGTGGGCGGGCCTGCACCGGATGCACCACCGCTGGAGCGACACGCCCCGGGACCTCCACTCGCCCAAGCAGCGCGGCTTCTGGTACTCGCACGTCGGCTGGATCACCGCGCCCGACCACGACG
>CAIOSS010001307.1 GCA_903860995.1 uncultured delta proteobacterium
CGCTCGTCGAGCTGCTTGTGTCGATCCTCCTCACGTCCATCGTCGTCTCGGCGCTTTACGCGGTATCGCGGACGGCGACCGACACCTTCAGTCAACAGCAACGCACGGCGGAGATGCAGCTCCGCCTTCGCTTCGCGATGGAGCAGCTCCGCGCCGACCTCTCGCGGGCGGGCTACATGTCGACGCCCAATAGCGTGACCGACACCCGCGTGTGTCCGCGTCCGACCACACCCTATCAGGGCCTGGAGATCTCCCGCACGACGCCCAACCCGACGCTGCTGCCTGGCGACAACGCCTTCATCAATCCCGTTACCCTCCGCATGACCGGCAACTACGCCTCGGCCGACGAGTACACGGTCGCGGGCGTCTCGGGCTCGACCGTCTCGCTCCAGAATCAGTCGCCGCAGTGGGCTCGGGTCCAGAGCCAGGGCGAGTTCGACCGGATCTTCGGGACGGCGATGTCCCCACGGCTCATTCGCATCATGAGCACCTCAGGGCAGATGCAGTTTGCCGTGTCGATGGGCGGCACCTGGGTCAACTCGAGCTCCACCGGCCTCCCGACGCTGCTGTTGACGACTGCCCCGCTGGTGCAGGGCGCTGGGGCGAGCGCGAGCTCCGCGGGAGCCGGCTGCGGCCTTGCGGGGCTCGGGGTCGGCGCCACCGTCGCCCCCATGATGATGGTCGAGTACCAGATCGGTACCCTGGCAGCGCGCCTGACCGAGCTGTACCCCACGGACACCGCCGCGCGCGCCGCGAAGACCGACCTCATCCGGCGGGAGTTCGACCTCCGCCCCGGCCCGGAGGAGATCACCGCCGCCGCCCGCCTCGTGGGTGAGTACGCCGTCGACCTCGACGCGACCATCGCCTACGACATCGGCAACCCCGCCAATGCGATCGTGGCCCAGCCCGCGATGCGCACCTTCGCGTTCGGGGACTCCAACATCACCACGCTCGCGGGCAACGTTGCGAACAGCGCGTCGCGGCCCCAGCAGGTGCGGTCGGTCATCGTGCGGCTGTCGGTTCGCGATCGCGACCAGGAGCCGACCTTCGGCTGGGTGGCGCGGGGCGCTACGGCGCCGCTCACCCGCTTCCGGGTTTTCAACAACCGCACCGGGGCCGCGCGGGTGCGCTCGCTCATCACGGAGATCGCGGTCCCCAACCTCGCGATCCGCAACCTCCGTTGATTTCAATGCACAGGAGTCTGATGACACACACGACGAGAAGGAGGCAGGGAAGGGCGCGGCGCCGGGAGCGCGGCGTTGCCATGTTCGTCGTGATGATGTTGCTAATGATGGTGAGCGCCGCGGGGGTGTTCGTCACCCGCTCCTCGGCGATGGAGATCCGGTCGTCCGGGTACGTTCGCCAGTCGGCGCAGACCCACTACGTCGCCGAGGCTGGCGCTTCATCGGTGATGACCCGCCTTCGCACCGCGTGCGGTGCGTACTTCAGCTCCAACATGAGGGTGCAGGCGCTCACCGGGTTGCCCGGCTGCCCGACCATCACCACCTCGCGGGGGCCGATCACCCCGCCCTGCTACATCTTCTACCTGACGGACTTCGACGTCATCACGAGCCCGCAGACCTTGTTCTCCGGGGCCACGGGCACCGGTGTCAGCCGCACGGCGGGTTCATTCGGCGCGGGCGGCCTGTCACCCCGCTTCCAGGTGCGCGTGACCGAACTCGGCGCCGACACGTCCCCGCAGCGCGGCACCGACGTCAGTGACCCCAGCCTCACCGTGCTCCCCGTCCGCCTGTTGGTGGAGTCCGAGGGGACCACCGAGCTTGATTCGACCCTCTACGGTACCGACACCACCAACGTCGCGCGCGGAACGGAGACGCTCCGCGCTATCACGGTGATCCCATGCAACTGAACCGCAAGCGACTCGGAGCCATCGCCTTCCTGGCCTCGGGTTGGCTCCTCTCTCCGTACGCCGCCCACGCCCAGGGGGTCCCGGGCGACGTCCGGCTCATCCGCCCGAACATCATGGTGCTGCTCGACACCTCCGGGTCGATGGAGTTTCGCACCAACATCGCCAACAACTTCTGCACGGGTGCCAACGGCGGCGCCTGCAGCCGTTGCTCCAATGGCGCGTCGATGTGCGACCCGACCTGCCCGGCCAACGAGCGGCAGAACCGCTGGACGACGGCGATCGAGGTGCTCACCGGATCGATCAACACGCCGATCAACACGCCGAACTGCGTCGAGATCGATCGTGTAACGTCGGACTTCAATTACGACTACCTGTATCCCTATACACACCACCAGCCGCTCTCCAATGGCGTCCCCCTGCACCGCATGGGTGCATCGCAGCAGAACAACGGCATCCTCGACGTCTATTACGACCGTGTCCGTTTTGGTCTGATGACCTTTGACAACGACATTCGACTGGGCACCTTCGCCTACGACGGTATGTTCTCGTATGGCGACAACCGGCTCTATCGCCCGGTCCCGGCCTGTGCCCCGACGTCGGTGAACCTCGGCGCCAAGCGCGCCTCGGCCGACAACAACGTCGCCGACATTGTCCCGGGCGGTCTCATCTCGGTCGGTCCCCCGAGCGCCGACACCGCGACCCTCGGGCTCATCAACCGCCGCGTCCAGGAGACCGTCACGGGTCGACCCGCCGGACCCGGACC
>CAIOSS010001308.1 GCA_903860995.1 uncultured delta proteobacterium
CTCCCCTCGATCGGCGAGGCCGGGGAGTGACGGCCTGGGCGGGTGCTCCCCTCGATCGGCGAGGACGGTGACTGCAGGCCTGGACGGGGGCTCCCCTCGATCGGCGAGGCCCGGGGGTCGCAGGCCTGGGTGAAGCGCTCCGCTCGTGCCTTCAGGTCCCCTGTGGAAGGGTACTTCACGCTGCAGCCGTAGGGCGACGCCCGCGGCACTTGTCAGGGCTTTGCCCCCCGTCGCGCAGCCGCGCGATGATCGCCCCATGATCGAAGGGCACTTCATCGCCATCGAGGGCATCGACGGCGCGGGCACCACCACCCAGGCCACCCGGCTGGCCGCCGCGCTGCGCCGGCGCGGGCTCCCGGTGCGCACCACCCACGAGCCCACCGACGGCCCCATCGGGTCGCTCATCCGCCAGGTGCTCAACCATCGCGTGGTGGTCACCGGGCCCACGGGCTCGACCTCGCTTGGGTGGTCCACGCTGGCCCTCCTCTTCGCCGCCGACCGGCTCGATCACCTTCAGGCCGAGATCATCCCCAACCTGATCGCCGGTGTGACCGTGATCACCGACCGCTACGACGCCTCCAGCATCGCCTACCAGGGCGTGGTGAGCGGCGACGCCGCCGTCACCGAGTGGATCCGCGTGATCAACAACCGCGCGCGCCGCCCCGACCTCACCCTCATCCTCGACGTCTCTCCCGAGACCGCCACCGAGCGCCGCCACCTTCGCGGCAACGTCCCCGACCTCTTCGAGGAGGACGACCTCCAGCGCCGCCTCGCGCGCTTCTACGACACCATCGAGCAGTACCTCCCGGGCGACCGGGTGCTGCACCTCGATGGCAACGCCGACGCCGACACCGTCCACCTGGGTGTGCTCGCCGCCGTGGAGGCGCTCCGTGCGGAGGGCTGAGCTCATCGCGCTCTGCGCCCTCGCCGGGTGCGCCACGCGCCGCGTCGCCGACGTCTCGCCCGACGAGATCAACTGGTCCGAAGCTACGCGCGTACCCACCGCCCCGGAGCCCACGCCCGTGGAAGACAACACCCCCGCGGTGCTCACCCGCGCGGTGCTCGTCGACGCCGCCGCGCGGGGCCTCGGTCATTTCCTGTCACAGGTGGACGTGACCCCCGTGGTCGAGGGCGGCCGCTTCGTGGGCTTCCGGCTCAACAGCGCGCTCCACCTCCGGCGGTGGCGGCGCGCGGGCGCCGACCTGCTGCCCGGCGACGTGATCACCCGCGTCAACGGCCAGCCCATCGACCGCCCGGAGCGGGCCCTCGGCTGCCTCGCCGCGCTCCGCGAGGCCACCGAGCTGCGGGTCGACCTCGTGCGCCGCGGACGGCCCGTGGCGGTGCGCCTCGCGGTAGCGCCGGGCGAGGTCAGATCCGCTCCGTGACCCGCACGCCCACCTGACCGTCGAGGTCGACCAGCTCGCCGCGGGCCACCACGCGGCCGCCCGCGCGCACCAGCACGGCCTCGCCGACGCGCTGCGGGAACCCGACCACCGCGCCGGGACCCCAGGCGGCGACGGCCTCGAGCGACGCGGACGACGACGCGATCTCGACGGTGACCTCGACGTGCAGGTCGCGCAGTACCTCGGTGGACTCGTGCATGGTGGGGCTCCAGGGGCCGCGCAGCGGGGCGGCGACGGTGACGGTGACGCGCGGGGCGCCGGTGAGGGTGGCGTCGAGGCGCAGCGGGGGAGAGGCGCCGAGGCAGAGGGTGACGTCGCCCTCGAGCGCGCCCGCCGACCAGCGCAGGCCGTCGAGCATCACGCGGTCGCCGGGGCACAGGGCGGCGACGGCGTCCGCGGAGACCTCCGCGCGCGCCGCCACGCAGCGCACGGCGACGGAGGCCTCGGCGAAGCGGGAAAGGTCGATGGCAGGAGGGCGCGCCGGGGCCCGGAGCGCGTCGGTCGTGAGCACCAGGGTGACCACGCCCGCGAGGGTATTACCCGAGAGGGTAAAGTCCCAGCCCGCGAGCGGGGCGGTGGGGTCGAGGGCGTCGAGGGCGTCGCCGGGGTGGTCGGTGATCGCGCGGAGCACCGGCGGGGCCGCGGGGGCGCAGAGGGTGACGGCGACGCGGGCGGCGAGGGCGGAGAGCACCCCCTCGGCGACCTCGGAGAGGGGCGCGAGCGGGGAGGGGGAGCCTTCGGGGCCGAGGGCCCGCGTGACGAGGAGGAAGGCGAGGTCGCGGGGGAGGGCGACGAGGAAGGTCCCGAGCGAGGTGTGCCCCCAGGCGGCGACGAGGGGGCGGTCGAGGGCCCACGCGGCGCGCAGGGCGTCGTGGGTGACCGGGCGGGGCGCGCCCGGGTGCGCGCGCAACGGGGCGCCGAGCAGGGAGCCCCAGCGCTCGTCGAAGAGGGCGGCGGGCAAGGGCGGCGCGGCGCCGAGGAGGGCGCTGACGTCACACGCGAGACGGGCCGTGGCGCGATCGACACGAGAGAGGGCAGAGAAGGGAAAGGGAACAGGTGCGGGCGACACGGGGCGTGCGGCGATGGAGCATCGGGGCCCCCAGGCGGGTCAAGCATTGGAGGCGCCGGCGGGAATGGTTGCCGTTGGGGCGCGAGTCGGGGCAATCTCCGGGCCGTGGCGAAGCCGGATCCGTACGTTGGCAAGGAAATCCTGGCCGGTCAGTTCAAGGTGCTGGAGCGCATCGGGGCTGGCGGGATGGGCTCGGTCTACAAGGCCCACCAACCGTCGATGGACCGTCTGGTCGCGGTAAAGATCCTCCACTCGAAGTTCACGAGCCGGAAGGACCTCGCGTCGCGCTTCCGCCGCGAGGCGCGGGCGATGAGCCACCTCACGCACCCCAACACGGCGAAGGTGTTCCTGTTCGGGCAGCTCGAAGACAACGCCTGCTACATCGTCATGGAGCACCTGGAGGGCCGCAACCTCGGGCAGCTCGTGCGTCAGGACGGGGCGATGCCGGCGTCGCGCGCCATCGCGGTGCTCATCCAGGCCTGCGGCGCGCTGGAGGAGGCCCACCAGAAGGGGATCATCCACCGCGACCTGAAGCCCGAGAACATCTTCCTCTGCAAGCAGGGCGGCATCGACGACTACGTCAAGGTGCTCGACTTCGGCCTCGCGAAGGTCACCGAGCGCGAGATCGCGCCGGGATCGCTCATCCTCACCCAGGAGGGGATGGTCTTCGGGACCCCGGAATTCATGTCCCCCGAGCAGGCGCAGGGGAAGGCGCTCGACCCCCGCTCGGACGTGTACTCCCTCGCGGTGATCCTCTACGAGCTGGTCACGACGAAGCTGCCCTTCGAGGCGCGCTCGCCCATGGAGTTCATCACCCTCCACGTGCAGGCGACGCCCATCCCCGTGTCCGAGCGCGCGCCGGAGCTCACGTTCCCGCCGGGCTTCGACGAGGTGATCATGAAGGCCATGGCGAAGAACCCCGACGACCGCTACCAGTCGGCCGCGGAGTTCGCGGGCGCGCTCGGGGCCCTGGTCGCCGACGACCACGCCGTGCAGCAGGCGATGAGCGCCATTCCCGACAACGTCGCCTTCCTGCAGACGCAGCCGTCGCAGCACTCCATCAAGCCCGAGCGCCCGCTGCCGCCGCAAAACTCCCCGTCGCCGCACCACTCTCCCCAGGCCCCCGCGCAGGCCCCCGCGCCGGCCCACGCGCCGGTCATCACGGTGCCCTTCCGCGCCCCCTCCACGGCCCGCCCCGACTCGCCGGCTTCGGGGCGCACCACCGCCGACGAGCGCCCTCGCCGGGGCCTGCCCGTCGCCGCGCTCATCGGCGTGGGCGTCGCCATTGGCGTCGCCATCACGCTCGTCTACCTGTTGCTGATCCGCTGAGCGTCGCCGCGGGGCGCGGTCAGTCGGTCGAAGCGCCGCACGACGGGCACTGCCGCGCGCTCGCGCCCATCTCGAAGCCGCAGTACGCGCAGCGCCGCACCGCGCTCGGGTTTGGGGCGCGCGTCGCCTGGGCCGGGGCCTCGCCCTGCGGTGCCGACCCCGGC
>CAIOSS010001309.1 GCA_903860995.1 uncultured delta proteobacterium
CCTCGCCGAGCGCGTGGGCGCCCGACGCGCAGGCGCTGGTGGTGCAGAAGTTCACGCCGCGCAGACCGAAGCGCATCGCGAGCTGGCCCGGCGCCATGTTGGCCACCACCTGCGGCACGAAGTACGGCGTCACCTTGCCCGGGCCGCGGGTTCGCAGCGTCTCGAGGGTGCGCTCGATGGACGCGACACCGCCCATGCCCGACCCCAGGATGACGCCCGCCCGCGCGGAGGCTTCGCCCTCCAGTCGCTCGGGCATGCCCGCGTCACGCCAGGCCTCGCCGGCCGCCACCCAGGCGAAGTGGGCGAAGCGATCCATCTCCCGGGCCTTGCGCTTCGTGAGCAGGGCGTCGGCGTCGAAGCCCACGACCTCGGCCGCGATCTGGCAGCGGTACGCCGACGCGTCGAAGGTGGTGATGCGCGCGATCCCGGAGCGGCCCGCGCAGAGGGCGCCCCACGTCTCCTTGACGCCCAAGCCGAGGGGGGTGACGAGGCCGACTCCGGTGATGGCGACGCGGCGCATCATGTTGGCTGGGCCCCAGGGAGGGGTGAAGGGCTCCGCTCAACCCTTCGCGGGTACGCGCGAAACGATGTAGTCGATTGCGTCCTGGACCAGGCGGATCTTGTCCGTCGCCTCGTCGGGGATCTCGACCCCGAACTCCTCCTCCAGCGCGAGCACGAGCTCGACGATGGCGAGCGAGTCGGCCTGGAGGTCGTTGGTGAACGAAGCCTCCGGGCGAACCTGCTCCAGGGGCACGTCGAGGTTGTTCGCGATGAGCGCCCGAACCCGCTCCGAAACGTCGCTTCCCGTCATCTGCATCGCCTCTTTCATTTCGTGGCGCGCGGTCACATCCGCAGCCCGCCGTTGACGCCCAACACCTGACCGGTCACCCACCCGGCCTCGTTCGAGGCCAGGTACACCACCGCCGCCGCCACGTCGTCGGGCCGACCGATGCGACCCGCGGGGGTCATCTCGATCAGCTTCTTCCGCGCGTCGTCGCTCATCCCGGCGGTCATGTCGGTCTCCACGAAGCCCGGCGACACCACGTTGGCGGTGACGCCGCGCGAGCCGTACTCCCGCGCGATCGAGCGCATCATGCCCACGAGCGCCGCCTTGCTCGCAGCGTACATCGACTGCCCCGCGTTGCCCATCGCCCCGACCACCGAGGACACCGCGATGATGCGCCCGTGCCGGGCCTTCATCATCGAGCGCACCGCCGCCTTGGCCAGGAAGAGCGTGCCCTTCACGTTGGTCGCGAGCATGCGATCGAAATCTTCCTCCTGCGCGCGAAGGAGCAGCCCGTCGATGTTGACCCCGGCGTTGGCCACCGCGATCGACAGCGGGCCCTTGCGCTGCACCAGCCCCTCGACCGCCGCGGTGACGGCCGCCGCGTCGCTCACGTCGAAGGGCAGGAGCTCACCGTCACCGCCCGCCGCGCGCACCGCCGCGAGGGCCTCCCCCGCTGCCTCGGCGTTGGTGGCGTAGTTCACCGCCACCCAGGCGCCGCGCGACGCGAGCGCCACGGCCGTCGCACGACCGATGCCCCGCGACGCGCCCGTGACCAGCGCCACCCGACCCGAGAGATCAAACACTCGTAGCGCCTCCGACATGGCGGAATGGAAACATGCGGACGTACCGCAGCGTCGTGGGACGCGCGGCGGTCGCGGGGTTGGGCTCTCGGTGAAGGCTCCCCTGCGATGGATGCGCGCCGGGTCTTGGAAACGCGAGCGCAACGTCCATCGTCGGGAGGGGTGGTGAGGGTCTGTCAGCCTTCGGTGGAAGCCGGCGCCGGGGCGGGCTTCGCGACGACCGACTGGCCGTTGTAGAAGCCGCAGGCGGGGCACACACGGTGGGGGCGCTGGACCTCACCGCAGTTCGAGCAACGGGTCAGCGCGGGGGCCGCGACCTTGTCATGATTCGCCCGACGCGTCTTGCGCGCGGTGCGCGAGGTTCTCCTCTTCGGAACTGCCACGGTTCACTACTCCTTCTTGATAAAGCGCGCGAGCGGCGCCAGCCTGGGATCGATTACGTCACGCGCCGACGGCGGGGCCATCGGCATCTCGAGCTTCACCGGGCACACCTCGTGACGAGGGTGGAGCGGCGCTTCCAACAGGATCGCCTCGCGCAGCCAATGCGCCAGGTCGATGCGGTCGTCGGTGTACACGTCGACGTCGAGCTCATCGCGGGAGAGCTCGACCTCCTCGTGGGTTGGCTTCGCGGGCTTCCCGGCGGCGGGCTCCAGGTGGAGCACCAGATCGGCGCCGAGGGAGAGCGTCACACGCTCGAGGCACGCGACGCAGTCTGCCTGCGCGGACGCCTCGAATCGGCCGCTGAGGAAGACGTTGCGGCCGTCTTTGTCGAGGCGCACG
>CAIOSS010001310.1 GCA_903860995.1 uncultured delta proteobacterium
CCCGGGGTCGCTCGAGCGCACCGACGGGGACATCGCGAAGGCCGCGCGCCAGGCCCTGGAGTGGGACGTGCGCGTGCCCGAGCAGAAGATCCAGACCACCGTCGCCCGGGGGATCATCACCCTGGAGGGCACGGTGAGCTACTGGAGCCAGCGCGCCGACGCCGAGGAGGCCGTGCGCAACCTCGCGGGCGTGCGCGGCGTGAACAACTTCCTGTCGGTCACCCCCCCGAAGGTGAGCCCGGCGGACGTGCGCCGGTCGGTCACCGACGCGCTCACCCGCCAGGCCCAGGTGGAGGCCCAGCGCTTCGAGATCGCGCTCACCGACGGGCGCGTCACCCTCAAGGGCTCGGTGCACTCCTGGGCCGAGCGGCAGGCGGCGGTCAGCGCGGCGGGGGCGACGCCGGGCGTGTGCGCGGTCGCCGACGAGCTGCGCGTCGAGCCCTGGCGCTGACGACCTGACAGGCCGCGCGGGGGCTCACGCGCCGGGGCGTGGGGATCAGGAGATCGAGCGCGCTCATGCCCGGGCGGTTAGCAATGGCTGCGCCGGGGAGGGGAGGGGAGTGGGAGGTAGCGTTACCCGAGGACCTCGGAGAGCGCGCGGCGGGGCGTCGCGGGCCCCTGCGCGCCGTAGCCGATGCGGAGGATGAGCTGCGGCGAGCCGACGCGGCCGGTGAGCTCACCGACGGCGCCCCGCAGGACGGGCACCTCGACGGGCTGGTTGAGGTAGGCCACGCGCAGCGACTCGCTCTCGGCGCGGAGCAGCACGCGCGCGAGCGCCTCGCCGGCGCGGAGCCAGGGGAGGGCCCAGTCGCCTTCGGTGCCGATCACCGCGAGCAGCGGCGAGGCGTCGGCGAGGTGGGCGTGCCCGACGGCCTCGTGGGCGCCGCGGTCCATCAGGCGCACGGCCATGGCGGCGAAGTGCGACTCGATGTTGTCGATGCCGAAGGCGTAGCCGAAGATGCCGTCGCGGGCGGGGCTGTCGTTGGCGCGCATCCACCGGGCGAGCTCGCGGCGGAAGGGGTGGCTCTCCCACTGGAGGTGGTCGGCCTCCATGATCATCGCCACGAGGCGCACCCGCTGAGACTCCTCGGGCAGCGGGGCGAACCACGCGTCCTCGGCCTCGACGTCGCGGCGGAGGCGATCGACGAGGTCGTCCGGGACGGTGACGCCCAGGTACGGGACGCGGGACGTGGCGCGGGTCGCGATGGCGGCGCCGAGGGCGCGCTCGTCCTCGGTGGGCTCTGGGCCCGCGCGCACGGTCACCCGCGCGAGGAGGTCGGGGTGCGTGTGATCGGGCAGGCGGTCGACCTCGACGTCGAAGCCGCAGACGCGGAGGGCCGTGCGGAGGTGGAAGAGCGCGGCGCCGCAGCTGATGGTCAGCTCGCGCTGATCGGGGTCGGCCACCGGCAGCGCCCGGGTGCGATCGGCGAACAGCTCGATGGCGTCACCGTGGATGCGAAAGCGCCACGGCTGGGTGTTGTGGCTCGACGGCGCGCGCACCGCCTGCGCGATGGCCCATGCGAGCTTGTCACCGGTCGGCGGAATGGTTTCGGGGGTGGTCATCGTGGCTTGAAGGCCTCCCCTAGCGAGCGGTGTTCCACGCCTGCGTACCCCGGGCGTGCGCCAGGCCCGACCGCGGCCGTGCACATCCTGCGCGGGCCCACGAACCCCCTGCGTGGCGCGAACCCCCTGCGCCACGAGGGCGGTGCGGACGTTGCTCAGCCGGGGCGCGTGTCCTCGAACGCCCCCGTCGCCGCGGCCGCGCCTGATGGTGGCGCCCCCACGCCGTCGCAGCGCAGCGCGCTCGCGGCGCTGACCGTCGCCCTGGGCATTGCCGCCCTGTTCGTGCTCCGCTCGCTCTTGCCCTCCCTGGTGGTGGGCGCCTGGTTCGCGGGCCTCGCGGCGCCCCTCATCGGCCGCCTCGCGCGGCGCTTCGGGCACCGGCGCCGGCTCGCGGCCATCGCCACGGCGACGCTCGTCCTGGCCCTGCTCGCGCCGCTGCTCCTCCTGGCGCTGCCGCTCGCGGCGCTGGCGGGCGACGCGCTCACCGCCCTCACCCGCGCGGCGAGCGCCGGGACGCTCGGGCGCTGGCTCGACCTCAGCGTCGGCGCCGGCGGCAGCGCGCAGGGCACGGCGCAGCGCCTCTGGGCGGCGGTGCAGCAGTTCGCCCCGAGCGCGGCGGGCATCGCGTCGCGCACCTTCGCGGCGGTCTCGACGGGCGTGCTGCAGCTGCTCACGCTGGTC
>CAIOSS010001311.1 GCA_903860995.1 uncultured delta proteobacterium
GCTTCCCGAGCACGGCCGACTTCGTCCTCCCGCCCTCGCCCTTTGGCGACAACTGCAGCATCAACCACCTCACCATGGGCATCGACGACGACACGAAGCGCCTCTTCAAGATCGACCTCAGCGACTACGACCCCGAGGTCGAAGGCGAGCGCGGCTATGCCCACGCCCTCGCGGTGGCCATCTGCCCCGCCTTAGCCAAACTCCTCGCCGCGCATAAGGACTCCTCGGCGGGCGGCCTCGACGGCTGGAGCTACAAAGCCCTCCTCGCCGCCTTCCGAGCGCCCGACGACCCAGCGAGCGCGACGCGCCAGAGCCACTTGGCGCCGCTCGCCGAGTTCCTCCTCCACATCCTCTCGGGCAAGACGGGCAAGAGCCACTTCCGCTTCTTCTACAGCGAGCTGCGCGGAAACGCGCTCCAGAAGCCCAACCGCAAGCCGCGCCCGCTCGGCATCCCCGCCCTCTTCCTGCGCCTCGTCCACGCCATCGGCCTCCGCCTCTTCCGCCCCGCATGGGTCGCAGCGACCGACGCGCAAGACCTCGGCCTCAAGCAGTCGGGCTGCGAAGGCCTCGCGCACATGCTCCAGATGACGCTCAGCGCGGGAGGCGCCGTACACACGACCGACGCCAGCAACGCCTTCAACAACATCAACACGCAGGCCGTCCTCAACGTCGGCGCCGACATCCCTCCGCTCGCGCCCTGCATCAACGCCCTCTACGGCAGCGAGCACGACATCCTCTACCTCGGCCACCGAGGCGTCGTCGTGCACAAGATCAGCGGCGCGAATCGAGGCGTCATCGCAGGCGACTCGCTCGGCTCCACCATCTTCAACGTCGCGTACAGCAAGGCACTCGCAAGCGCCAGGGCCGCCGCCGCCGATGAGGGTTGCACCGTCCCCTCGATCCACGACGACCTGTACGTCGCGAGCCCGGGCGGCGCCGAGGCCGCCTTCAGGGTGATGAACGAACACGTCAAGCCCGCCGGCGAGGCCATCGGCGTGAGCCAGAACATGGAGAAGACCTTCCTCATCATGACCAGCACCGACGCCGCTCGCCTCTCCGAGGCCACGACGCACGCCGCCGCGAACGGCGTCGCGCTCAAAACCGACGGAACCACCGCCGGTGGCATCCCCATCGGCACGCCCGCCTTCATCATCGACCACCTCGACACGGCGAGCGACGAGGTGGTCAAGTACATCAAGCAGATCGTCGTCTCTGCGCAGACGACCGGCGCAGCCCCGGACCCGGCAGCCCTCCCGAGCCTCGCCGCCGGGGCGGGCCGCAAGGGCGGGCTGCAGGGCGTCCTCACGCTCCTGCGCATGACCGCCGCGACCAAGTTCGCGCACGTCCTGCGAGGCGTCGATCCGGCGCTGTCGCGGCTGGCAGCGCACAAGATCGACCAAGCCGTCTTTGACGCGGTCATGGAGCTCCTCGGCCACCGCCCCGACACGCTCCCGCCCGTCGGCTCCGAGCGCCACTGGGCCCTCTACACGCGCGTCTTCCTCCCCGTCTCGATGAGCGGCCTCGGCTTTGTCTCTCTCGAGGCGAGCCGCATCCCCGCCTTCGTCGCGTCGTGCCAGGCGACAGCGCACCTAATCCACAACGCC